>NZ_JBFUKO010000561.1:0-3542 GCF_056400805.1 Aminobacter sp. P4_H6_2 | reverse complement strand
AGGTAGAGTGCGGAACGAAGATGTTCGGCTTCGTCTTGATGTGGTCCATGCTGGGCTTCACAAGCAGGCAGCCCGCAAGGATCGCTTCGAAATCGCGCCAGCACAGCTCGCCGAAGCCAATCGGGCTGACGCATATGCGGCTGCGGGTGAGTTCCCGATTGTACTCCTCCTGCGACACACGCGATCGCGGCGCCAGCACGTTGAAGCGGCTGGACAGTTTGGTCACCGCCTCGATCGCGGAGCTCCGCATCGGCGAAATCCAGACTTCCGAAGGAACGTGGGCGCGGCAGAGAATGTCAATGGAACGGTCTTGGACCGTACCCTCGTCCGGCCGGGCGACAAGCTGCTCGATCTTGTCGTCGAGCGCGATGTTCCAGCCTATATGCAGCTTGCCCAGGCATTCATCACTGGGAGGGACCGGCGTAACCGGTTGGTCTTGGACGTAGCCCTCTGCGAGCCGCGAAACATAGTCGGTAAGGTTGTTGATCTTGATCTCATTTGCAGTCGAACGGTACGCCTTGCGATACGCCGAGATATCGGCGAAGCCATGCTTCTTGACATACAGGTCGACCGCTTCGCAGACGTTCGGCCATTGTATGCTCTGGTCGTCGTCACCGTCGAAATAGACCAGTTTCGTCTTTGTCCTGTCGATCGCCTGACGGAAATGYGTCAGCGCCTTCTCGACAGCCTCCGGGCTGGATCTGAACGATAACTTGAGCCCGACCGCGTCGAATTCGCGAAAGAATGCGCCAGGGCTGGCAAGGGCCGATTGCAGTGAGATCAAGCGAAATACGATCCCCAATTGGCTACGCAACGCGCGCTGATGCCGTACCAGCGGCGCAAACTGCTGCTCGCTCGTATACTCGGCCCCATCGCTGACAAGCAGCAGCCGGAGCACCGGTTTGCGCTTGCTCACCGCCCCGAGTACCGCGCTCTCGGCAACTCCGTATCGGTAGGATAAGGCGCTGCGCGCCCAGCGGCGGCGCAAGCCCCGCAAAAGTCGCTGGATCGCTTGCCGCCCGGCCGCGCGCGTCATTGCATTCTCCCATGATGAACGATCGAAGGGCCGGTGGTCATGCGCCGTGACAGGGTCATCGCAGTTGCAATGAAGCCCGATGCAATGCGAAAGCGCCCTTCAAAGATCTGACCGGCCAAAAACGGCGCCGTATCGACCTCAAGGCACGCCGTGAAGCGGCCCCTGGCCACATCCAGCAGGATCGTCACTGCATGAAAGTCGATGAGTTTCTTCGACAGGAGGTATTGGCTCTTGTAGAAAGTTTCCTTGGCACTGAAGATTGCCTTGGCAAGGATCAGGCGCTCCGCGGCCGGCTGACGATACAGCCAGATAAGCTCCGCCTCGGTGCAGGTCACATCCAGCAGATCCTCGTCCAGTGGCGTGACCGGTTCGACGTCAATGCCGATTGAGCTGCAATCTTCACTTTGACGCGCCACTGCTGCGACGCACCAGTCGGTGCAATGGCTGATGCTTCCGACGAACCCGTCCGGCCAGACCGGCGCCCGATCCGACGCAGCAGGGATTGCGGCCTGCGGCCCCCCTAGCAACGCCATGGCTTGGCGCGCCAGCGCACGGCCTGCCGCAAACTCCCGACGACGGGTTTCCTTAGCTCGCGACACGTAGGACTGCTCGACGGGATACAGCACCGCGGCCAGCGACCGGGGATCCCCTTGCGCTGTCGCTACATCCGCAGTGAAGAGCCCGGCGAAAAGGCTC
This sequence comes from Aminobacter sp. P4_H6_2, assembly GCF_056400805.1. Classification (NCBI taxonomy): domain Bacteria; kingdom Pseudomonadati; phylum Pseudomonadota; class Alphaproteobacteria; order Hyphomicrobiales; family Phyllobacteriaceae; genus Aminobacter; species Aminobacter sp. P4_H6_2. Next base: position 1,810 of record NZ_JBFUKO010000561.1, on the reverse strand, counting down.
ATCAGCCATCTCGCATGCGCTGCATCGCAGCGCGTCGGTCGCCGAGTGCGGCACGTCGCATAGCAGCGCGATCGGCAACCTGGCTAAGCCGCTCGTCCGATTTGCCGCGATCGGCAAGATGCCCAGACAGTGCCGCGACAGTCGGGAAACGGAACAGGTCGGTGATGGCGATGTCGGTTGCGATCGACGCCTTCAATTCCCGATGCGCCTGCACCGCAAGGAGGGAATGACCTCCTAGTGCAAAGAAGCTGTCATTGAGCCCGACGCGTTCCACGCCTAGAACCCGACGGAAGGTTTCGGCGATCTGGCGCTGCACATTGTCGACAGGGGCGACATAGATCTCGGTTTCGGCCTCTCGCTTCGCCTCCGGCTTCGGCAGCGCCTTGCGGTCGACCTTGGCGTTTGGCGTCAACGGAAAGGCGTTGAGCGTCACGAAATGCGCCGGCACCATATATTCCGGCAGCGACTTCGCCAAATGAGCGCGCAGGGCATTTTCGTCGAGTTTTCCTTCCCTGAGCCGCAGATAGGCGACGATGCGGACGTCATCGGCGCGATCCTCGCGAGCCACGACAACGCTCTCGGCGACACCGGGGAACTCCGCGATCTGCGACTCGATCTCGCCAAGCTCGATGCGATAGCCGCGCACCTTGACCTGATGGTCGGTGCGGCCGAGGAACTTCAGTACGCCGTCGGCCGTGTAACGCACGAGGTCGCCGGTGCGATACATCCTGCCGTCGGCGAAAGGGTTCGCCACGAAGCGCTCGCTGGTCAGTTCATCACGGCCGAAATAGCCGCGTGCCACACCCTCCCCACCGATGACGAGTTCGCCAGCCATCCCAGGTGCGACCGGCCGCAACGCCGCATCGAGCACGTAGAGCTGTGTGTTGGCGATCGGCCTGCCGAGCGGTACCACGCCATCTGTGATGTCCGCCGTCATGGTCGACGACCAGATGGTCGTCTCCGTCGGGCCATACATGTTTTCAACTGCCGCGGAGGTCGCCTTGCGCAGTTCGGCGAGCAGTGAGGCCTGCAATGCCTCGCCGCCGATAAGGAGATGGCGGACCTGCATGAGAGCCAGCCTATCCTCCTCATTGACCAAAAACATGCGGGCCATGGACGGCGTGCACTGCAGATGTGTCACGCCATGAGCGGCGATGTCGGCGGCAAGCGCGCTCTGCGGTATCGCTTGGCCAGCGTCGATGTCGCGCGCCCGTGTGACCACCTCGGCCAGGGGCTTCAACCGCTCCAGCACGATGTCGCTCGGCACACCATAGTCGATCAGGCAGGCAACCTCATCGACCCCGATAGCCGCGATCTGGTCGACGCGATTGAGCGCGTCCTCGACCGTGCCGAACAAGCCGCTGTCTTCGAAATAGCGCAGGAAGGCGAATTCGAGGATAGCGTCGAGTTCRTCGGCCTGCAGCGACTGCAGGTCAATGTCCATCGGCTGGGCCACGCCCTGCGGTTTCTTGAAGGCTGGGAAGGCCCAGGCATATTGCTTGATCAGTGCCGCAGCGCTGCGCAAATAGTCCTTCATTGGACCGCGCGCACGCTCCCGCACTTCCTCACGGTCCCCGCCAAGCAGGGTATGCAGCATGAGCGTGACCTTGTGCGCGCTCGGGTCGTGGCCTGCCTCGGCAAGCGCCTCACGATAGACGCGGATCTTGCCGGCCAGCTCTTCGATCGACTGGCCGAGCAGGTGGGTGAGCACATTCGCGCCCATGCGCCCAGCTTCGCGGTAGGTCTCCGGATTGCCCGCAGTGGTGATCCAGACCGGCAATTCCTTCTGCACGGGTCGCGGCTGCGTGAC
>NZ_JBFUKO010000560.1:0-3549 GCF_056400805.1 Aminobacter sp. P4_H6_2 | reverse complement strand
TCGCACGAGAGTGGTGTGGTTAGCGGTCCTTTGGTTTTTCGTCACTCCGACCAAGCGGCGCGCAGTTCATGCCCAACCTCACTTTCGCGTAATGTCGCCTCAAGCTATTCTGAATACCTTGCGGTGGAGATCTTGCGGCATGGCGAAGCTCGTCTTTGGAATGAACCAGTCCCTGGACGGCTATGTCGACTACCAGGAAATGTCGACAGGCCCCGAACTCTTTCGACACTGGATAGAGCATGTGAGCGACCTGACGGGCAGTGTGTACGGTCGCCGCATGTACGAGATCATGCGTTACTGGGACGAAGACCGGCCCGAGTGGACTGTGGAGCAACGCGAGTTCGCGGTGGCGTGGCGGCGGCAACCGAAGTGGGTCGTGTCACGCTCGTCGAAGTCAGTTGGCCCCAACGCCACACTTGTCGAGAATGACATCGAGGCGGTGATACGTGGCCTGAGGGCTCAGCTCGTCGGGGAGATAGCTATTTCCGGACCAGACCTGGCGCAAAGCCTGACCGACCTTGGTCTTATTGACGAGTATCGGCTCTACTTCCACCCCGTTGTGCTTGGTCGCGGCAAGCCATTCTTCGCCGGCCCGCGACCGCCGCTCCGCCTTGTTTCCACCGATCACGTTGGCGAGGACGTGATTAGGTTGACGTACGTTCCAGCTTAGTCGCGCCTCTCGCCAGGACTGTGCCCACTGCAGCAGGCCGGTTGGGTGGCCGATCTGGTCCTGCTGGTGTTCGTTGGGACGTGCATTTGGCACGATGTTGCGCGAATTTGACATGCCGATTGCGCGCGCTTGGCCGACGGATTTCCGCTCGATGTCCTGATCGCCAATCTCGTTGCCGCGCGGTTGCTCGGCATCGTCACGGCGTTATGCAAGGAAGGCTCCGGCGGCGTCAACAAGATGGCCCGGGACCGGCATCATGGGCGACGTTTTCGAGTTTCGCCTACGGTTTGGTCGTGCTGACGGTCTCTGGTTGCCTATGGCGTTGTCGGCATCATGCTAGAGTACATCGCCGTCATCGTCGGGTTGCGGCTCTGCGAAAGCAGCTTCGTTTTTTCGAAGAATGGAGAGCACAATGGAAGCACCTTTCACTCTGTCTGGTCAGGTCGCCATCGTCACAGGGGCAGGGGCTGGAATCGGCCGGGCTATTGCCATGGCTTTCGCGCGCGCCGGCGCCAGCGTTGCAGCAAGCGATCTCCGATCAGACGCTGCGCAGGCCGTAGCAGACGAAATCAGCGCATCGGGCGGGCAGGCAAACGGCCTCGCCTGCGACGTGACCAAGGAAGACGACCTTGTCGCCCTGGTGGATGCAACCCTCAAGCGGTTCGGCAAGGTAACCGTCCTTGTCAACAATGCCGGTGGCGGCGGGCCCAAGCCCTTCGACATGCCGATGGATGATTTCGTCTGGGCCTACAAGCTCAACGTGTCTTCTATTTTTCGGCTCAGCCAGATTTGCTCTACGTCCATGGTCGCGGCCGGGGGTGGTGCAATCCTCAACATCAGCTCCATGGCCGGTGAAAACAAGAACGTTCGCATGACGTCCTATGGTTCGTCGAAGGCTGCGGTGAACCACCTCACGCGCAACATGGCCTTCGACCTCGGGCCCCGAAACATCCGGGTCAACGCGATAGCCCCAGGCGCCGTCAAGACCGACGCCTTGCTCAGCGTTCTGACGCCGGACGTCGAAAAGGCTATGCTGAAGCACACCCCGCTTGGTCGTCTCGGCGAGCCGCAGGATATCGCCAATGCTGCCCTTTTCCTGTGTTCGCCGGCATCCGCCTGGATCAGCGGTCAGATCCTGACCGTCAGTGGCGGCGGCGTTCAGGAGCTGGACTGAGCAAATTGCCGGTTTTGGCCTGCGCGTGTGCTCATCGCAGGCCAAGGCTTGAAAATGATCCAAAGCCGCTACCAGGTGGCGGAAACCATTGCCTTCATCCTGCGCCGACTATGCTACGTCAGCCTGGCCGGTCGGCAGTCAAGCCCGCGCAGCAGAACAGCCAAGACGAGGCATTGCATTGCATTGCAATGCAGAAACTCGGCGACCGCTGTCCACAGATGAAAAAGCGAGCTGCAGGGGGGAATTGTCCGCGCTATGGAACGGCCTTCGAGGTCGAAGCAATCCCTCCATGTGCCGATGGGCGTTTCTGCCGGGTAGCTTTCGAACAGCGCGTTGGCGACTTGTTCGGCGGTCTCGCGATCCGTGAGATGGCCTTGAGGAATTCAACTTGTGGCCACAATCAACAATGATTGGACAACAGTCCCCGTTGGATGGATTCGTCTATCAGGAACGGCCAACTGCCGGTCTTGCCAAGCAGGCGTCAGCAAACAGCTTGCGCTTGTCACCTGAAAGGTCGCGGTCCGAGAGGTTTTCATAACGCGCAAGCAGCCATATCCATTCACTCACGTGGCTGAAGTGTCGTCCCAGGCGATGAAGGAGCGGTGAGTGTCGCGACTGAACAATGAATGGGAAATGCAGACGTCGGGAGCGGCACCGTTCATTTCTCGCTTCCGCGGACAGCCCCCGTCAGCCCCGTCTTGTTGAGGCTGTCTAGCGGGCTTTCGAACGACGTAAAACGACCCTTCCAACCGACATACCGGTTGGCCAGACCGATGAAGTTCGCGGCATGGGCCGCTCAATGGCGCGTCTCGTCGGGCTACGACCGGATAGCAGCCGCACCAGAAGTTTTCGCGATTGTGATCGCTGATTTTCGCACCTACTTGATGCCGCTGGTCAGCGTATTTAATGCAGGGCGAATTTGGTTGTCGAGCGGGCCGGGGTCGCAGACAACAGCAACTGATGAGGCATAGTGCGAAGACTCCATCCAACTGGCGTGGCGAGTTCGCGAAATTTATTGCGCGGGCCAAGCCGGCTGAATTTCGGGTGAGAAACGCGCCTCGCAAGCCCGCTCGATAGCGAGCGGAAAATTATTGATAAGCCTGTCGATAAATCGCAGATACCTGCCCGGCATGGCCTACGGTAGTCCTGACCCTGCCCTTGGCGAAATACAAAGGGTACTGATCGCCGGGAAATTTTGCCTTCCGGAGTGGTTCAGGGAAATAAAAACTGCTGGACGAAAAAGCTCAGCCCGTGGGGAATTGTCATGATCTTGAAAAATGTGAGGAACTCTCTTTCCGCCTATGCCCTGTTCGCTGCGTGCGGCATCGCCACGTCGGCTGCCCAGGCTGCTGAGGTGACGGTTGCGGTCGGTGGCGGCGTGATCCAGGAAGTCGGCCGCGAGACATTGTGGGGACCGGCCGCCAAGACGCTGGGCGACACGGTTCGCGAAGAAACCATCAACGACGCCTATGCGTCGGTGAAATTGCAGGCTGCCGCCAACGCCGTGACCTTTGACCTCGTCCAGACAAACGCTTTCCAGGCCGAAAAGGGCGGCCGTGAGGGTCTGTTCATGCCGCTCGACTACAGCGTCATCGACTCGAAGGACTTCATCGAGGGCACGGCGCAGAAGTACTGCATCTCGGCGCTGATTTTCTCCTGGGTGATGGCGTGGAACACTGACGCCTACAAAGACAAGGCGCCGCAG
>NZ_JBFUKO010000559.1:0-3559 GCF_056400805.1 Aminobacter sp. P4_H6_2 | reverse complement strand
GCGCTCGAGCATGCCGCCGAGCCCTGTATCGCTGTGCGAGGCGATCGGGAGCCGTGACGCCAGCATCGGCGTCAGCGTCAGCGAAACGAAGGCCGAGGCCAATATGGCGACGACGACCACGATGGCGAATTCGTAGAATATCTTGCCGATCACGCCGCCCATCAAAAGGACGGGGATGAACACCGCCACAAGCGAAAGCGAAATCGCAATGATGGTGAAGCCGATTTCGCGCGAGCCCTTCAGGGCGGCTTCAAACGCGCTTTCGCCATTCTCCTCTATATGACGGACGATATTTTCCAGCATGACGATGGCGTCGTCGACCACCAGCCCGACAGAAAGCGTCAGAGCCATCAGCGAGATGTTGTCGATGGAAAAGCCGAAGAGATACATGACGCCGAGCGTCGCGATCAGCGAAATCGGCACGGCAAGTGCCGGGATGAGCGTCGCCCAAATCCGGCGCAGGAAGATGAAAATCACCAAAATGACCAGCGCGATCGTCAAGCCAAGCGTGAACYGCACGTCGCTGACAGCGGCCCGTACCGATACGGCGCGATCGTTGAGGGTCTCGATCGAGGCCGATGCCGGCAATTCGCTGCGGAAAGTCGGCAGCATCGCCCTGACCCTGTCGACAACTGCGACCGTGTTGGCATTCGGCTGACGCTGCACGGCGAGAAGGATGGCGCGCGTGCCGTCATGCCAGCTTGCGGTCTGGGTGTTGGCGACAGAATCGATCACCCGCGTGACGTCGCCGAGCCGAACCGGCTTGCCGCCACTGCTGGAGATGATGAGATTGGCAAATTCCGCCGCGTTGTCGAGTTGGGTATTGGCAACGATGGTCAGCTGCTGCTGGTTGTTTTGCAACGTCCCCAGGGGCGCGTTCGAATTGGCCGCCGCGATCGCGGTCGAGAGCTGGGCGGTCGAGATTCCACGCGCGGCAAGCGCATTGGCATCGACCTGGATGCGCACCGCAAATTGCTGACTGCCGTAGATCGAGACCTGCGCGACGCCGTCGAGCGTCGACAATGACGGCGAGATCACCTGCTGGGCAAAAGCGTCGAGATCGGTAAGCGGCACGACGTCGCTCTTAAGCGCCAGCAACAAGATCGGGGCATCGGCTGGATTGACCTTGCGATAGCTCGGCGGCGACGGCAGGTCGGCCGGCAGGGCGCGGGCCGAGCGCGCGATCGCGGCCTGCACGTCAGCTGCGGCGGCGTCGATGTTGCGGTTGAGGACGAACTGGATCGAGATCGAGGTCGAACCGAGCGAATTGGTCGTTGAAATGCTGTCGATGCCGGCGATTGTGGCGAACTGCTTGATCAGTGGCGTCGCCACTGATGTGGCCATGGTGTCGGGCGAGGCGCCGGGCAGACTTGCCGAGACGTTGACGACCGGAAAATCCGCCTCGGGCAGCGCTGCCACGGGCAGCTTGGTGTAGGCAAACAGCCCGGCCATCACCAGCGCGATCGACATCAAAAGCGTTGCGACCGGCCGGCGAATGCAGAATTCGGAGATCGTCATTGTTTGCGTCCAGCCGAACCCTGCGGGGCGACATAGGCGGCAGGTTCAACCTGGGGCGCGGTGGAGCTGGTGCCTGCCACCGCCGTCGGCAGCACGGCGGCACCAGGCTTCAGCCGCAACTGTCCTTCGGTCACTACCTGTTCGCCAGGATTGAGACCCGAGGCGATAGCCGACGCTGTGCCTTCGTTGGCCGTGTCCTTGACCGGGCGAAGCTCAACCGTGTTGTCAGGTCGCACGAGCCAAACGAACTGTCCCTGCTGACCGGCCTGCAGGGCCACGGTGGGAATGATCGTTGCATTGGGCAAATCGGCCTGATCGATCTGGATGTCGACATATTGGCCCGGCCAAAGCGCCAGATTGCCGTTGGAGAAGGTGGCGCGCATGGCGATGGTGCCCGACGTCGTATCGACAGCCGAGTCGATGAAATCCAGCGTGCCTGAGGCAATGACTTCGGGACTCGCGCTCCCCAGTGCCTTGACGGTCGGCGCATTGCCGCTGTTCATCAGCTGCCTGAAGGTCGGCAACTCCGATTCCGCAAGGTGAAAGGTCACCTCCAGCGGGTCGACCTGAGTGATGGTAACGAGACCAGTGGTCGTGTTCGACGCGCTGGACGAGTTGCCTACGATGTCGCCGACTGCGATTTGCACGGCGCCCAGTCGCCCCGATATCGGCGCCTTGATCATGGTGTAGTCGAGCTGAACCTGGTCGGCATCGATCGCCGCCTGGTCGCCAGCGACGTTCGCTTGCGCTCCCAGCTGCAACGCCAGGGCCAAGTCATAGGCCTGCTGCGTGCCGGCCTGCTTGCTGGCGAGATCCTTGGCGCGATTCATGTCTGCCGTGGTGCTGACCACCAAGGCATTGTCCTTGGCAAGGGTCGCCTGGTCGCGCGCCAGCTGCGCACGCAACGAACGGTCGTCAAGCGAGATCAACAGGTCGCCGGCCTTCACCATCTGGCCGTCCTTGACGTGGATTTCCGTCACCTGGCTCGATATGCGGGCGCCGACTTCGACCACCGCCGGTGACTGCACGGTGCCAAAAGCTCTCGTCACCACAGGAAATGAGCCGCTTTGTGCCGGCGCGACCGAAACGGCTATCGCGTTGCCGTGCTGCGCTTTTGGATCCGCGCGGGCTGCGCTGCCAGCCTTGCTAGCTCCCTGCTGGGGTGCCTCAAGGCTTGCCATGGCGCCGGCAGCATGCCGTTTGGCCGTATCGATCAATCCCGGAAACAGCAGCAACGCCGCTGCGACGGCAAGTGCCATCGGGACCAATACGGCAGAGCGGAATGTCCACATGAGACAGCTCCTGGGCGCAGGGGGCCATTTCCACGCGCGCCCCGCGACAACACATCTTTCGGCTGCGCCTTACGACGAGCTGTCCCTGCAAATGTAGGAAGCGGATCAGCAGCGGCGAGTAAATCGAGGCTGAGTTACCAAGATTTAATATGGCCAATGGCTGCACTCGCACCCTGGCGAGGGCTTAAGCCTTGGCTAGAATTGCGCGAGCGCGGGCAATGATCGGTGCATCGACCATCTTGCCCTCGAAGACGAAGGCGCCATGGCTTTCGCGCTCTGCCTGTCCGGCCTCGGCAACCAGGCGCGTTGCCCAGTCGAGCTCGGCTTCGCTCGGCGAAAAACCGGCATTCAAAACAGGCACGGCCGAAGGATGGACGCAGGTCGCGCCGTCGAAGCCAAAGGCTTTCGCCTCGGCTGCAGCCGCTCCGATGGCGTCGACATCGGCATAGTCGGCGATACCACGCAGCAGGCCAAAGGACAGCTTGCCCGAGGCCTTGGCCGCCATATGCACCATCTGCTTGGGGAGACGCAGCACGTCGGGTGTCGCTGAAGCCCCCATGGCGGTGGCGAAATCCTCGCCGCCAAGCGCCAGCCCCATCACGTTGGGATGCGCGGCGAGCGCACGGGCGTCGAGAACGGCACCGGGGTCCTCGACGAGGCCGATGAATGGCATCGGATCGCGCATGATAGGCGCGATATGGCCGGCAAGGCGGGCAAGCTGCTCCAATGTCGCCAGCTTCGGCACCATG
>NZ_JBFUKO010000558.1:0-3570 GCF_056400805.1 Aminobacter sp. P4_H6_2 | reverse complement strand
ACCGAGCCCTGCCTGTTGGTCAGAGTGCCGCCGTTCTCGATGGTCAAGGAGCCAATGCTGGTGCGGCCATCTCCAAATCTACGCCGCTATTGATGCTCGTTGGGTCCGAAGGATTGGCGTCGCCACCCAGGATGACCTGCTGGGCCGACACTGGCGCGCTCGCCAGCATCAACGCCAAAGGCGCTACGGCCATAGGCAGGCGGCGGTGGGGCAGATGGAAAGTCCCAAGTAGGCGGCAATGCTTCAACATGGAAAACCGAAATGATTCAAACACTAAGCACCTTTGAGAGCTTTATGCTTAATAGTTCGATAATTTGCGTCCGCCGGTACAATCGCAAACTCGTGGACAAACAGGCCGCGATGAAAGGTGGGGTGTTCGTTCGCCAGATATTCCGCTTCAGGCGCCCCAAAAGCATACGGGCAGCTTCCCATCCCAAATCCGATCTTGCTGCACAGCCGCCGCGCCTCTCCAGCCACGCTAGTAGGCTGGTACGCACATCGCTGGTCAGTTCGAATTGGACAGGACTTCCCGTCTTCTGTTGAACGACCCATATCTGCTTCTGCTTCAGCGGGCGTTTCGTTCCGACTGTCTTTCCCGCATTCCAAGCAACGCGGCCGCGAACTGCGGCATCATACTGAGAGTAACCCATTTCATTTCACCTCGGCCTTGAATGGCCGAGAGGGAAACGAAATGGAGCTGACTGCGGCGGGGCCGAAATCTGCCGGTCCCCTTTCGAAGCGAATTTGGTTGAAGCGGTCATGCGCATTCTCTCGCCGCATGACAAACAGATGATGTTCGCCTCTGCATCTTCGAAAGGTGATGACGCCGGTTGATTTCCTCGTGCGGAACACGTTGCAATGTGTTCAAGCGGCCTTGCGGCGCTGGAAAGGTCCGTGCGGAATTTCCGGCGGCGCGAAGCTCTCGGCATTGGCGCGGTCCCAGCGGCTGTACCAGTCGGCCAGTTCGGGAATTTCCTCCCCGGCGACGAGGAAGCCCTCAGGCAGATAGGGGTAGGCTTCGTTGCCGTCGAGGAACTCGTTGTCCTTCTGCCGGAACATGAAGTGATAGGGCATGAAGTCGCTAGGATTGCTCAGGCCGGCCGACCCGGCGATTTCGCCAAGCGCCTTCATCGTGTTGCGATGGAATCGCGCGACGCGATCGCTCTTGTCTCCGACATCGAGCGCCCGCTGGCGGACCGGGTCCTGTGTCGCGATGCCGACAGGACATTTGTTGGTGTGGCAGGCCTGAGCCTGGATGCAGCCAATGGCGAACATGAAACCGCGCGCCGCGTTGCACCAGTCGGCCCCCAGCGCCACGACGCGGGCGATGTCGAAGGCGGAGACGATCTTGCCGGCTGCGCCGATCTTCACCTCATGGCGAATTCCCGCGCCGCGCAGCGTGTTGTGTACGAAGGTCAGCCCTTCCAGCATCGGCATGCCGACCCGGTTGGCGAATTCGACCGGAGCTGCGCCCGTTCCGCCCTCTGCGCCATCCACTACGATGAAATCCGGGATAATCCCCGTCTTGAGCATCGCCTTGACCATGCTCATGAACTCGCGGCGATGGCCGATGCAGAGCTTGATGCCGACCGGCTTGCCCCCCGACAAGCCGCGCAACTGACCGACGAACTGCATCAGGCCGATCGGCGTCGAGAAGGTGCCAYGGGCAGCCGGAGAGACGCAGTCGACTCCCATGGGGATGCCACGCGCTTCGGCGATCTCCGGTGAGATCTTCGATGCGGGCAGCATGCCGCCGTGGCCCGGCTTCGCGCCCTGGCTCAGCTTGATCTCGATCATCCTGATCTGCGGATCGGCGGCGATCTCGGCGAATTTCTTCGGCGAGAAACTGCCGTCGTCTGTGCGGCAACCGAAATAGCCCGACGCAACCTGGTAGATCAGGTCGCCGCCGCCCTGCCGGTGATAGCGGCTGATGCCGCCTTCGCCCGTATCATGCGCGAAGCCGCCCTTCTTCGCCCCTGTATTGAGGGAGAGGATGGCGTTTGCCGAGAGCGAGCCGAAGCTCATCGCCGAAATGTTGTAGAGACTGGCGTCATAGGGCTGCTTGCAGGCGGAACCGCCGATGCGCACCCGGAAGTTGGTGTCGGTGATCGCTACGGGCGAGGCGGAATGGGTCAGCCACGCATAGCCGGAACCATAGACATTCTCAATCGTACCGAAGGGCCGTTTGTCCTCAACTCCCTTGGCGCGTTGATAGACGAGACCGCGGGCCTGGCGGCTGAACGGCACCTCTTCATGATCGCCCTCGATGATGTACTGCCTGATTTCCGGCCGGAATCCCTCGAGCAGGAAGCGCAGATGCCCGACGATCGGATAGTTGCGCAGGATGGAGTGCCGGCGCTGGAAAAGGTCATGCACGCCGAGCAGGAAGAGCCCGCCGCAAAGCGTGGCAACGACCAGCAGCCACTTGCTGTAAAGCGCCGCACCCGCAAGGGATGCTAGTGCAATGAGCCCAACGCCGACGAACACGGTATAGCGTTGATGCGAGAAGATAATGCTGACCATTTTTTGGGATTTGTCCGGAAAGTCCGCGTTGTGGCATTCGTAGCCAGGGTGGTCCGGAACGAAAGCTGCGAACGGCAAATCGCTCAGGCGACAGGCCTATAGCACCGAATTTGTGACATTGCAGCGAATCCCACCGGGGCAATTCGCGTCGCGTGGCACTCAGCCGGCGGTAGTCATTGGCAAGGGCTGAAACGAAAGACATGATTTTTCCGTGGCGGGTCGGGGGCCGTTACCGGACGTTCCGATTTTAGGTATTGAGGTCCGATAGCAGCCGTTTTGCAGCCGACCCATTTCAGACATCGAAGCGCTAAGCCGCCCGGCTGCAAGCTGCCCGCGGGAAGTCACGACACCGAGGCTGATGACCCGGCTCAGCGCTCCGTGAGCGACAAACCGCTATTTACCCCCTTGCAGTGGTGCTTAACCTACTGTGACTGGAAAATCGTTGCCTGCGACCGATGTGGGGCCGGCGAACGAATCCGCTGCGGGGGAGTGCTGGGAATCGGCGACACGCCTTGGTCGAATCAACGATCGGGGCCGCAGCGGGCAGGCCATAGGCCTTTCGGGTTTCGGCTCTTCCTTCGAAGAACTTTGCGTAACCGGAAGCCCCGCCCCTCTCTCCTGCTTGTCAGGCTGCAGACGAACTCGACAAGCAGGCTTGCCACAGTGCAGCTAGAGATGAAAATCACCGGACGATTCCGGTTGGTAGATCACCTTTTCGATCAGGATACGTCGCGTACGATCTGTAACCCTCCAGTCGATGGCGTCGCCTTCCTGATAGCCCAGGATCGCGGCGCCGACGTCGGAGAGGACCGATAGTTTACCAGAGCGTTCGTCGGCGTCTTGCGGGTAGACAAGAGCCACTTCCTTTTGTTCATCATCAAGCTGCAGCACGACCCTGGAATTCATTGTCACGACATCGCGCGCGACGTGCTGAGGATCAACGACAATGGCTCTCTCGATCTCATGTTCAAGCTCGACAATTGCCGCCCCTTGCTCGAACTCAATCAGGTTCTGGAGCCGTGCTTTGTCGATCTCCGTGACGTAGAT
>NZ_JBFUKO010000557.1:0-3571 GCF_056400805.1 Aminobacter sp. P4_H6_2 | reverse complement strand
CTTGAACAGGTCGAATACCGAAAGAAACAAATCTCACTCCCTGCGACGGCTACTTGTATCGCATATGTATACGATCATTCCGCCCTTTTCACGCTTTCCGCTAGACGCCATCCGACGTGGTCTGCTCAGCGCGCAACATTTGAAAAAACTGCTGATTTACGCAAGGCCACGATGCAAAAAAGCGCGGCCTGAACCGCGCTTTTTGTATCCAATCCTGAAGGGTTATTGATCAGCCTGCTGCCACGACCGCTGCATTTTCAGCGCCGCTGCTAACCAGCCAGGCAAGAACAAGAAAAACCGCAAAGCCAATCACTGCCTTGGCCGTAAGGCCCCAGCAGGATTTCTGAACGCCGTCATCCATGATGTATCGCAAAACCCTTGTGGTTCGGTGAGCCGGCGGTATGTCCGCTGTTCCAGCTCGTCCCGAGTGGGAGTGCTGGATACGACTTTGCCGTCGCCTTCGCAACTGCAAAAAATGGCGAAAGCATGGCGAAATCTGCATGGCAGCCATGCCGCCATCAACTCAATTTTAATTAAATCAGATACTTATGCCAAATTTGTCGTTCATGGATCTTAAACACCTGTGACGACACCACGGCAGGTGGGCACACTCGAAATCCGACGGATAGCCGTGCTAGTTTCCCGCCAATGATCAACGATTCCTTCTCTATGACCGGCCCGTTGAGCGGCCTCGACATTGCAGCGCTGGCATTTTTCCTCGCTGGCTGGATATTTCATGCGCTTGGCGCCGAGGGGCATATCGTCAAGCGCCTGTCGCTGACGCGCGCAATGAATGCCCAACGCGCCGCCTGGATGGCAACGATGGCACGGCGCGAGGTCAGGATCGTCGATACCTCGATCATGAACGGCTTGCAGCAAGGCACCGCGTTTTTTGCCTCAAGCTCGCTGATTGCGGTTGGCGGCTGCTTTGCCTTGCTCGGCGCGTCCGACCGCGTGCTCGCCATCTTGAGCGACGTGCCGCTGGCGGGAGCAACGGCGCGCCCGCTGTTCGAGATCAAGGTAATCGGCCTGATCATCATCCTTGCCTATTCGTTCTTCAAATTCGGCTGGGCTTACCGGCTGTTCAATTACTGCTCGATCCTGATCGGTGCGGTGCCCCAGATCGGCAGCCGTAGCGAGCCAGACGCTGAGATTGATCTCGCTGTGATGCGGGCAACCCGTATGAACCAGCTTGCAGGCAAGCACTTCAACGCCGGGCTGCGGGGCGTTTTCTTTTCGATCGGCTATCTCGGCTGGTTCGTCGACGCGCGCGTGTTCTTCGTCACTACGGTCGTGCTGCTCGCCGTGCTGATCAGGCGCCAGTTCTTTTCGGAGGCTCGCCAGGCGGTCCTGATTCAGGATCCAGGTGCGGGAAACGGCCGGTCGATCCGGCCGGACAGCCAATAGGCCAGCAGGCCGACCCATTCGCGTATCGCCATCGTGGTGTTCTGCAGCGAATCGGCAGGATTATCGGTGAACAGGCCAATGCCCTCCTGACCCGATGTGCGGTAATCCACCGGCCAAGCAACGACCGGAAATCCGGCCTTGGCAAACAACGCCATCGATCGCGGCATATGGAAGGCCGAGGTGACGAGCAGCCAGGTTTCGCCTGGCTTGGGCGTCACGAGCTCCTTGGAGAACTGCGCATTCTCGTAGGTGTTGCGCGAACGGTTTTCGAGGATGAGCCGGTCGCGGGCCACGCCAAGCGCTTCGAGCAGGCGCGGTGCGGTGTCGGCGTCGCCCTCGCCGTCCAGCGTCAGCGCGCCGTTGCCGCCTGAAACGACGATCCTGGCGTCAGGATAGCGGCGGGCAAGGATCGCGGTCTCGACCATGCGGTCGCCACCGCTGTTGAGCTCATAGCCGCCGCGCGCAAGATTGATCGCGCCTTCGAAACCACCACCGAGCACGACGATGCCGTCGACCTTGGCCGGCGTTGCCGGGCGCTGGAAACGCTCTTCCAGCGGGTTGAGCATCAGCGAGCCGAGTGAGGTCCAGGTGGCAAGCGCCAGGATCAACAAGGACACGAAAGCCGTGGTGCGAAAGAAGCGCCGGCGGCCAAAGAAACTGGCAACGAGCCCGGCCGCAAGCAGGAAGATCGCAAAATTAAGCGGCTGGGCGAAGAACCAGAAGATTTTGGAGAGGTAAAAGAACATCCATTCAAGGCAGGCGCTATGCGCCTACCACCACTTCTCCGGCTGGAAACGTCCTGCTGCCTGCTCGATGACATGAGCAGTCTGGAACAGCGTTTCTTCATCGAACGGCCGGCCGATGAGCTGGAGACCGAGCGGCAGGCCGTTGCCGTCGAGGCCGGCGGGAACCGCAATGCCAGGCAGGCCGGCCATGTTCACCGTCACCGTGAAGATGTCGTTGAGGTACATCTTGACCGGATCGGCGGCCATGTCCTCGTCGGCGACGCCGAAGGCTGCCGACGGCGTTGCCGGCGTCAGGATGACGTCGACGCCAGCCGCGAAAGCCAGTTCGAAGTCGCGCTTGATCAGCGTGCGCACCTTCTGGGCCTGGAGGTAATAGGCGTCGTAGTAGCCCGCCGACAGCACATAGGTGCCGATCATGATGCGGCGCTTGACCTCGCGGCCGAAGCCGGCGGCGCGGGTGTTCTCGTACATCTCGATGATGTCCTTGCCCGGCACGCGCAGGCCGTAGCGGACGCCGTCGTAGCGGGCGAGGTTCGATGAAGCTTCGGCGGGCGCCACGATGTAGTAGGCCGGCAGCGCGTATTTGGTGTGCGGCAGCGAAATGTCGACGATCTCCGCGCCGGCATCCTTGAGCCAGGCGATGCCCTTCTGCCAAAGTGCCTCGATATCGTCAGGCATGCCTTCGACGCGGTATTCCTTGGGAATGCCGATTTTCATGCCCTTGAGAGACTTGCCGATCGCCGCTTCGTAATCCGGAACCGGCAGGTCGACGGAGGTGGTGTCCTTGGCGTCGACCGACGCCATCGACTTGAGCAGGATCGCTGCATCGCGCACGTCACGGGCGATCGGGCCGGCCTGATCGAGCGACGAGGCGAAGGCGACCGTGCCCCAGCGCGACACGCGGCCATAGGTTGGCTTGATGCCGACCGTGCCGGTGAAGGCCGCCGGCTGGCGGATCGAGCCGCCGGTGTCGGTGGCGGTGGCGCCAGCGCACAGGAAAGCCGAGACTGCGGCAGCCGAACCACCGGACGAGCCGCCCGGCACCAGCTGCTTGTTCGAGCCGCCCGCGCGCCAAGGATTGATCACCGGGCCGTAGTAGGAGGTCTCGTTGGACGAGCCCATGGCGAACTCGTCCATGTTGAGCTTGCCCAGCATGACCGCGCCGTCGGCCCAAAGATTGGCCGTCACTGTCGATTCGTAGCGCGGCTTGAAGCCGTCGAGCACATGGCTGCAGGCCTGGGTGTGCACACCTTCGGTGGCGAACAGGTCCTTGATGCCGAGCGGGATGCCCTCAAGCGCGCCGCCCTCGCCCCTGGCGAGCCTGGCGTCGGAAGCCTTGGCCATGTCGCGCGCCTTGTCGGGCGTGGTGGCGATGTAGGCGTTGAAGATCGGATTGGCCTGTTCGATGGCAGAGACAT
>NZ_JBFUKO010000556.1:0-3576 GCF_056400805.1 Aminobacter sp. P4_H6_2 | reverse complement strand
GCATTCAGGAGCTCCAGAACGGTGGCCGCGCCCAACGTGACGAAAATGGCCCGCCATCCAAATTCATCGGCAATCACAGCCCCGGCGATCGGTCCGAGAGCGGGGAAGGGTTCGCCGTCCGTCTGTGGCCAACGCATCTGCTTGAACCAACCATAGGCTGTCGCCTCGCGGTCCTTTGCCAAGTCCATGACTGTGAGAGTTCGGCATTCGGGCGACAGCAGGAAATGCTGTCGTTTGGGTTTTTGTTCGGACTTTGCCAAGGCTCAGTCCCTCCTCGGTTTGGAAGGCGACTGAGCCGCGTATTTCCAAACCTCCGGACGGGATGTGGAGGTGCAAGACCAATGCAGCAGGCTGCACGACGGTCATGGCGATGGCGAATTCATTGGTCCGAAGTGACCGTCAGGCCACCAAGAAGTCAAAGCAGTATGTGCGAGATCCTGAACATGCGGCGGCTCATACCTGGGAAGCTGACTGGAGTCGATCGGGAAAGCGCTCGATGGTTAATTGCGAAGTTTGGGACAATGTCTGCTTCCGACCCCATTTCTGCCGTTCGCGGTTGGACCGCACAATCATAAAGCGGTCGTTTATGGAGACTGTGGCGACACGACCGCCAACCCTCCAGATGAGCAACGGTCAACTATCCAGCCACGTGGCGAGGCTATCCAGCGTCTGCAGACCATATTCCACCGCGCCGAAACCGACGACCACCTGTCGGCGTTCGCGGCTTGGGTGAAGCTGGCGCATGGTCAGCACGGTCTTGCCGTCGGTCTGCTCATCGAAGGTAACCGTCATGTAGAAGCGCTCCAGGTCGTTGGGGTCCGGGGTACCATAGTCCACCACGATTAGCTCATTCGGCACGACCTTCAGGAAGCGCATGAGGTTGGGTAAGCGCTGCTTTTGGCCCTCGAACACGCCCACCATGTCGAAGCGCCATTCCCCGCCCACGGAAATCCGGATAGTCTCTTGACCCGCGCAACGAGGGTGCAGATGGGTACGTCGAGGACGCAGCTGTCGATTCCGCGCGACCGGTCCGTCACCTTCGCCCCCAAACTGATCGGCAAATATCAGCGCCGCTTTCTGGACTCCGAGAGAGTCCCTTACTGTGCGGTCCTTTGCGATATCGGCTCAGCGAAGTCAGCCTTTCCCATCGCAAAACACTTACAAGCATCTTCCCCGTGCTCACCATCTCCGATGAACTTCATACCGATCTTCTCCGCCACGCGCACTGATGATAAATTCCTCTGATCAATATTAGCAACAATCCGGTTGAGGCCGAGCGTGTGAAAAGCATACTCTGCGATTAGGCGAGCCGCTTCCGTTGCAAACCCGTTTCCCCACGCCAAACGATTTAAGCGCCAGCCGATTTCTATCTCTGGGCCAACGCCATCATATGGGATTAGGAGAATCCAACCTACAAATTGGTCAGGCCGCTCTTTGGGGAAAATAGACCAATATCCAAGTCCATCCCCAAGCGCAGTCTTTATCCTGTCTCTCAGGAAGGCTTCATGCTTCGGCGTGTCATTCCACGGACCGGGAATAAATTTTGTAACCTCCGGGTCACGGTCCATCGCTAGGCATGCGTGAAAATCTGACATCGTACGAGGTCGAACAAAAAGCCGCTCAGTTTCAAAGCTTGGCAACACGCCGATAACCTCTCAATCGTGAAAAACTCCTAAAAATGACTCTTTCAACCGTATATGAAGAAATGGCCGCAAAGAACTCCGGTAATCCGGGCCTAACTCCTCCTATCGGTCGCGAGGATAATATCGGGTTCTCGTACGCCAAGTGTATCAAAAGAATCCCTCGTTCATGCTTAGTTGAGTATGATGATCACCGGCATTCGATGCCCTGCCGCCCTGCGCGGCGCCATAGTATAACTCTGCAGCAGCCTCGGAGTTGCGGCGCGTCTGGACGATGTCGTCAAGTACATAACCCTCCTGATCAACCGCTCGCCACAACCAACATTTCTGACCGTTGATGCGCACGACAAGCTCATCAAGATGCCAGATATCGTCTTTCGTCGGCGACTTGCGGCGTAAGCGACGCGCATAATCGGAGCCATATTTTCCGCACCAGCGGCGGATCGTCTCGTAGGAAACGGTTATGCCGCGTTCCAGCAGCATTTCCTCGACGTCGCGCAGGCTCAAATTGAACCGGAAATACAGCCAGACCGCACGGGCTACGGTCTCAATGGGATAGCGGTGGTTCTTGTAAGTCGGCGCGGTCCTGCTCATGCCCCGCAGCTATCCCAGCCGAAATAACAATGTGACAGCACCGAAACTTTGCGACAAAGCCAACGGGTAGTCATCGGCCCGGAGATCCCCTGCGCGAATTACTTGGGCAATACGAACTCGACGCGCCGATTCAATGCACGCCCAGCTGGATTGTCCGCATCGTTTTCAAGGGTGTTGGGCGCGACAGGATGGCTGGCACCCAATGCCTTGACCGACAGTTGCGCCTTGTCTGCTCCGTGCCTCACAAGCCAGTTCGCGACCGCATTTGCCCGCTGAAGCGACAGGTCCTGGTTATATTGGGCCGAGCCCTTGGAATCGGTATGGCCCTCGATGATGATCCTGCCAGCGGAGATTGATGCGATGAGACGCGCGATATCGGTGAGCGTCGGTTCCGCAGCCGGCTGGACGTCTGCCTTGTCGAAATCGAACAGGACATCGCCCGTCATGGATATTCTGACGGTCGCCGCGTCTTGTCGTACGGAAAGACCACCGTGCTGAGCGGCAAGCCCATCGGCTTTCGCCGTCAGATCCGACACGGCGTTGTTCAGATCGGAGGGAAGACCCTTCAGATCCAGAACCGTGGCCTTGAGATCGCGGATATCGCGATTGTAGGGCGACTCCTGAGCAAAGGAACCGCTCGCCGCCGCCATGATCACTACCGCCGCTAGGGAAGACTTAGTTGTGCCGGTCATGGCTATCGGTCGGTAATTTTGATGGCGTCGAGCGTTTCGACGCCCGGGATCGTCAGTGACACTTCCGTGACGTCCCTTGGCGGGGCGGGAAATCTGCCGTGCCAGGAGCCGGCGATCGGGGAATCCTTGCTGGCCTTGATGGTCAGATTAGGATTTGTCAGAGGCTTRTCRTTGCTRTCYGTGAGYAGCAGRTATTTYTTGTTGCCGGCGAGAACGTAGAARCTGTTTTCATAGGCGYTCTCGCTGATCGAATCRTAGATTCGTTCSASCTTGYYYGCGSCGAGCGGCTTGAAGCGCAGCTTGATCGTCAAGATGTCACCGTTGCGGACAGCCTCGACCACCTGGGCTTCGGCGGCTCCGCCGTCCGTCAAGCCCGTGGCCAAGAGCGCTGTAGAGGCGGCCTCGGTCTGGGTTTGGGCGAATACGGCGCGAGACAATCCGGTGGTCGTCAGGAAGGCGCCAAGAGCGCAGGCGGTTGCGGCGGTTCTGGTCAGACCCATGTTATCAATCCTCTCTTGTTAAGAATCGCGGGTGGCGTTTATGAATCACAAAACGAACCCTCAATCGCCTGCCCGTATGGGGGCAATGTGGCAAATCTCACATAATCACGCTTCTGACGTTAACCTTGGGACACGCGCGCGGCGGAAGAC
>NZ_JBFUKO010000555.1:0-3582 GCF_056400805.1 Aminobacter sp. P4_H6_2 | reverse complement strand
CCATGAAGGCCGAGCGCTGAACTAGAAACCAGGCATACGACTATCCCTTCGCGCCATACGAACGCGGCGCAACCACCATTTTCGTATTCGTTCAGTCGACCGGGCTTGGAATTCACAAACCAGCTTCGGTCAGAATCGCAAGAATTCGCACGACTCTCGCCGGGAAGGACGCCTTGGTAGACAACAAGGTCTCATCAAATGGGGACACCTTGGTCTCGCCCCGCCCACTGACTTTCAGTGGAGGGGAACACGCGACCAATGATCCGGCCGCTGTCGTGACCAATGGCCAGGAGCGCAGAGGTCTTTGGCCTCGTATCAAGGCCCCTTTCAGCTACTGGCACAGGCTTAGCCTGACAGCGCAATTTCTGACTGTTGCAACGCTGATCGTTTGCGGTTCGATGGCCATTCTCGGCCAATGGCTGAGCTCCCAGATCGAGGCCGGGCAAGTTCGTAGCCGGGCGGAATCCGCCAGCCTGTACATGCAGGGGTTCCTCGCCCCCCATATCCGTCATCTCAACGAAAATCTGGAAATGTCCGAAAAGCACATTCAAGAGCTGGATCGGATGCTTGTAAGCACGGATCTGTCGGAGCGGGTCGAAGGGGCCAGGATCTGGCGCCAAGACGGCACAGTGGTCTACAGCACCGAAAAGTCGCAAATCGGCAAGTTGATGCTGACGCCCGACGTCGAAAGGGCCTTTGCCGGGACCATCGTCGCGCAGCTTGAAAGGCGCCCCGACGACGAGGACGGAGTGAACAGGTCTTACCCGCTGCTTGAAATCTACGCCCCCATCTACCGCACCGAAGCCGCCGGGGTTGTCGCGGTGGGCGAGTTCTACGAAGAAGCCGGCCCTTTCATGGAAAGCCTAGCAAGCGCGCAACGCCAGGCATGGGCAGTCGTCGGGCTCACCACAGCGGCCATGATGGCGCTGCTGTTCCTGATCGTCAGACGGGCAAACAGGCTGATCACGAGCCAGCAGCACACGCTCGCCAACCAGTTGGCCAATGCACAGGAACTTGCCGAACAAAACAGTGCGCTCGGTGCCATGGCCGACAAGTTGCGAATAGCTGCCAGCCAGGCCAACGAACGCCTGCTCAATCGCATCGGCGCGGACCTTCACGACGGCCCCGTGCAGTTGCTCAGCCTGCTGATATTGCGCCTGGRCCAGTCGCCGTACAAAATGCGCGGCACATCGGCCAAGGCTCCGCCGTCGCCAGACACAAGCCCTGTCGACACCGACGCTGAGGAATTGGCCAAGCAGGTCTTGTCTGAACTTCGCGACTTGTCGGGCGGGCTGGTACTTCCCGAGATAGGGAGCCTCAGTCTCGAAGAGACGCTGAACCTTGCCATCGCGCGCCATGAACAAGCTACCGGAACGATGGTCGAGACAACATTTGACGCGCTTCCGGAGCAGAGAGATCCTTCCTTGAAGATCTGTCTCTTCCGCGTCATTCAGGAGGGGCTCAACAATGCATTCCGCCATGGCGAAGCGCAACAGCAGCACGTTTTGGCCCGCTCCAGCGACACGTCCATAACCGTGATCGTCTCGGATTCCGGACCTGGGCTCGCGGTGCGAACCGATCCGCAAGGACGCGTCAACCCGCTCGGACTTCAGGGCATCCGCAACCGCGTCGAAGTGTTCGGTGGCCGGGTTCAGCTACGCCCCAGCCAGCCACGTGGCGCTGAACTGTTCGTGGAAATCCCGCTGGCCGCCCTTCCAGCCAGCGCGGTAGACCTAAAGGCATCGACGACGGCTTGAGCACAGTGCGCCCGTCTGGACGCACGCAAAGAGCCCGATCCGTTAGTGAAACGCCGGCTCCCGGTCACGCCGGCTCTCCGCCTCCATTTTCTGCGCGGCGATAACCACCTCAAGGCGGTTTCGCGCCTGCAGCTTCTGCATCAGCACGGTCATGTAATGCTTGACCGTCTTTTCGCTGATCCCAAGGGAGACTGCGATTTCCTTGTTGGTTCGGCCGCGCAGCAGGAGACGGATGATCTGCTCCTCGCGAATGCTGAGCTTGATCGCCTGCGCCGCGATTTTCCGCAGCGACGCATTTCTCAACGCTGAGATGACTTTGCTGGCAAAACCCTGCGTGATGTAGACCTCGCCGCCATAGACGGCGCGAACGCCCCTCAGCACCTCGTCGGAACTGCTGCCCTTGAGGATGTAACCACTTGCGCCCGCTTCGAGCGCCCGGACAGCGGCCTCGATGCCCGTCGATGCGGTGAAGGCCACCACTTTCGTGCTTTCCGACCTGGAAGCGATAGCCGCGATGGCATCGAAGGCATCGCCGGGCAAACTTAGATCAAGGATCAGAACATTCGGCAGATGCCGAACTACAATTTCGATGGCATCAGCCGCCGTACCGCCGCATGCCACGACATCAAAGTCGCCTTCCATTTCGAACATTCGAGCAACGCCAGAAAGCAACAGCGGATGGTCATCGACCAACGCGATGGAGATCGTCATGTACTCAAACCCCTACCCCTTACGCCGCTTAGGTAGTGTAGGCGTGTCGGGTCCTCGCGTAAACAGATGTATTAGCAATTAGTTAACCACCAGCGCTTCGACGACGGCACCGGCACGATCCAGGCCATTTCTGGCGAGAACCTTTGGCGAAACCGGACTGAAATCCCTATCCGAATTGGGTAGCTTCACGTGCTGACCTACGCCCAACGGTGGAGGCAGTGGGCTGGAATTACCCCTTTTGTGGTACAAAGACATGCCCTCGCCTGAGCCGAAATGGTGCAGCCAAGCGTGCTGCGCCATCGCGGTGATCTCATGCCGTGCGGAAACGACTTTGGAGCAAGCCTTTGCGGTTTTGCCACCAACTGCTGATCGCCGGAAGCGCATGAATCGAAAGCTGGACCGCGACGATCGCGACGCAAACAATGATCAGGTAGGCCACAAGGATCGCCGAAGCGGGAACGGTGAAGTTGAACTGCACCAGCGCCCCCAGCGCCACCGGCACGTACCAGGAGGCGACCGAAATGGCGCCCGATGCCAAAAAGGCATGCCGCTGCTGGTTGCTCATCGACAAAAACAGCGGCTTGCCGATCTGTTCTTCTATGCGCGGCAGCACCACAGCGTGGATGAAGACGCCATTGACACTTAGCACCCACACAATGGCGAGCTTGGCCCAGATCTTTTCATTGGTCAGCTTCACGGGCTCGCAAATTGCGTAGAGCACGAGAAATCCAAGTCCCGTCACCAAAGGACAAGCAGTCCGACATTGACCAATCTGGAAACGAACTTGAACACGATCCATTTTTCGGGCGTGATCTTTTCGCTGACAAAAAACCGCATCAGCATCAGGTCGAGCACCGTGGCGCCACCCAGGCCAAGTGCCAAGCCTATGAAATGAACGAACCGCAAGATTGTGCGGGTAGCCAAAACAACGTCGGCACAAAATGCTTGAAGTAGAAGGCTCATCGCGTTTCCCTCGCAAAATGAGAAATCAGGAAAACGCGCGGTCCCGCCGATGCCTTGAGCCTCTCATGGCAAAAGGCTCGCACGCAACGTCAGGACAACGCGCACAAACCCCGCCCGATGAACTATGAAGAATCGGTACACATGCCCTCAG
>NZ_JBFUKO010000554.1:0-3583 GCF_056400805.1 Aminobacter sp. P4_H6_2 | reverse complement strand
CTGCCCAAAGGATCGACTTCAAAGACATCGAGAGGCTAACAATGTCGATGGCGACATGTCGCGATATGAGCGCATAGAGCGAGCCACCAAGGCCAGCCACGCAGCCCGCTACCGCAAAAACAACTAAGCGGAACAATGCCGAGTTGTATCCCAGCACTTGGGCACGAACGGGATTTTGCTGTACAGCGCGGACAATTCGCCAAGTGCTCGTGCCTGAAAGATACCAGAATCCGATCAGTAGAGCAGCCAACAGCGCCGTGCTCAGCACAAGCATGGTATTGTTGGGGCCGGCAACAATGGACGACCCAAAAAAGTGGAAATCTAGCGCAGGCAGCGGCAGACCATCGGCACCACCGGTGAATGCTACCGCGGCGTTGCCCAGGATCGACCCGGTGACGGCAAAGATGATCGTTCCGATGGCCGCGCCCGAATGCGACATTCGCAACAAGAGTACCCCAAAGATTAGAGCAACAACTCCACCCGCGGCCACACCCGCCAGAATCATGAGAGAAATACTGCCCTGTAGCGTTGGGGCGAGCCAGATTGCAGCGTAGGCACCCGCTCCAAATACAGTTGCTTGGGCCACACTTGGCAGGTTGGCGTAGGAATAGGCAAGCGAAAAGCTTATGGCCAGGAACATCCAGCTAACGCAGCGGGCCAATACGCCGCTCCAAAATTCGCCCACGATAGGAGCAGCCACGCAAAGCGCTACAAGGATGACGAGCGATGTGACGATACCCGCACGGTCCCTCATGCCCGCCCCCCAAAAATACCGCTCGGCCGAAGTAAGAGAAACGGAAGAAACATAACAATTGCTCCAACTTCCGCGTAGGTCGGCGGGAGAAAGACAGAAAGGACGCCTCGGGTCACACCCATGATAACCGCCGCCGCGACGGCGCCGCCTAAGTTGCCGAGCCCGCCGACCACGACAACGATGAATGCTGGGCCGAGTACGGACAGGCCCATCTGGTGGCTCACCATCGTCATGGGTGCGATCAAGACGCCCGCCAGGGCCGCGAGCGCAGCGCTCATCACCACGATGACCATATAGACCCGTTCGACAGGCACGCCCGAAGCCATGGCGAGTGTCGGCGACTGTGCCACGCACCGAATCCAAAGCCCGATCGCCGTCAATCGGAGAAAGGCCCAAAAGGTCGCAAGTACGGCAACAGCCATACCGGCCGCAACCACGCGATAGGTCGGGTAGTAAAAGCCAAGTATACCAACTGAGCCGGAAACAGGCGGCTGCACGAGGCGAGGCGATCCGCCGAAGGTAGCAAGCAACAGATCATTGATGACGAAAAGCAGGCCCGAGGTAGCCACCAGGCCCACCATCATATCCTTGCCGATCGTCGGCCGCAGTATGAACCGATAGACTGGAATGCTGACGGCAGCGGCAACAAGCGGTGCAATCACGACCGCCAGCCAGAAACTCCCAAGCTGGCTAGCCGCGTACCAGGCAATAACGGCCCCCACTGCATAGATAGCCCCATGGGCCATGTTCAATAGGCCGAGCAGACCGAAAATGGCGTTGAGACCCAGAGCGATCAGCCCCAGAAACATGGCCCAGACGACACCATTGACGATCTGGAAACTGAGCGTTTGCCAATCGATCAAAAGTCACCTCCCTAAGGATAGGAGTGGTTTTGAGGATTGAAGCTGGGACGCACCCATGCGGGTCAATCCAATTAGATTCGGTGGGAGGATCGAATGCTCTTTCACGATGGGCCTCGGACTTGGTGCAGATTGGTCGTTGAAGACGCTAGGGCACGACATCGACACCCACAATTGTGACTACTGTCACCTAGCGGCATTCGGAAACCTCATCACTATGAAGGCCACGCAAGATGGTGACCACGGCAACCGACATAAGGTGGCTAGCCTAAACCGAGGGGCGCCTTTCGGAGGCAACGGCCACTGCGGAATTTCAGATGAGGCCTCCGGGCGGTTTGGTGGCCATTTGCGGTTGAAGGTGCTGATCGCGGTTGCTGGAGTGCAAGCAGCTCCACCTAAAGTTGCTAGTGCTCAAAAAAAGCCGGGGGATACTGGGCAATGATCCGCTCATTCACTACCGTCAAGTTTTTGGCTCTAAAGGCGCTTCGGTTAGCGCAAGTTGGATTGCTTGCGCGTGCGAATGCCTACCGCCCTCCTGGCAAGATCGAATCAAAACCGAATGGAAATGCTCCAAAAAATGACGATGGTCATCATTGATGACGTGCAGTGAAGGCCGCAGTAGTTGACGGTGAAAAGGGCCAAATACCCTGATCGCCAGAGTGGGAGGACACTTATGTCAATCTATTCCTTCACCAAAATGGTCTGGACTCGGACCGTTCGCATGCTTCTGTGGCTCTTCCAATTTGGGATGACCACGGGAACTAAGCAAAGGCCGCGGGGCGCAGACCATGACGTACAGGCCGAACGTTTGCCCTTTCACTGGGATATCCGCGTGCGGTGAGGTTTCGCGATGTTAGCCCGTGCAATCGCCATCGGTTCCAGTCTCGCTAGAGACCAGCCTTCTCGAGTGATATCCGCCCCCTGGTTCTTGGTTTGGACTGCCTCAAAGATCTCAAAGCATGTCCTAAATGTTTCTAGACGTCAGCTGGACGTAATCCGGCCCCCGAAGAATGAATCGTCCTCAGCGCGAGTACCGAGAAGATGTTGAAAACCAGTCCTAACCAAGATCGCGTTGAGGCAACAATGTCGGCAGTGACCCTACTCCAAACAAGGCAGGCGGCAGCGATAGCGCCAGGTGTCGGCACTCGTTCCATTTTCACTGATCGTGCTGAAAACGCAGAGCTTTGGGATATAGTCGGCAAACGCTATATCGATTTTGCGGCAGGGATCGCGGTCAACAATACTGGCCACCGTCACCCGAAAGTCATGCAGGCGGTTAGCGAACAGGCGGAGCGGTTTACGCATACCTGCTTTCACGTGGCACCTTACGAGAGCTACATCACGTTGGCCGAACGACTGAACGCAATTGCGCCGACCGGCACAGACAATCTCACTATGCTGGCCACGACTGGGGCAGAGGCCATCGAGAACGCCATCAAAATCGCGCGCGCGTACACCAAGCGTTCCGGGATAGTGGCGTTTAGCGGCGCGTTTCACGGCCGTACACTTCTGGGCATGGCACTTACTGGAAAGGTCGTACCCTATAAGAAAAACTTCGGCCCATTTCCGGCAGAAATCTATCATTTGCCCTTTCCAAACAGCTATTTAGGAGTATCGGTTGAAGACTCGTTGCGCGCACTCAACACATTGTTCGCTTCTGACGTGGAGCCGGAGCGGATAGCGGCGATCATAATCGAACCCGTTCAAGGCGAAGGCGGCTTCAACGTCGCGCCCACGGATTTCCTATTGAGCCTAAGGGAATTGGCAGACCATTACGGCATCTTGCTAATCGCAGACGAGGTGCAGTCGGGAATGGCGCGGACAGGGCGCATGTTCGGAATCGAGCATTCTGGTGTCAAAGCCGACATTGTGACGATGGCAAAGGGTCTTGCCGGAGGGTTCCCACTTTCCGCTGTGGTCGGTAAGGCCGAGGTTATGTCCGCAGCACATAAGGGCGGGCTCGGCGGAA
>NZ_JBFUKO010000553.1:0-3586 GCF_056400805.1 Aminobacter sp. P4_H6_2 | reverse complement strand
GCCCCTCACCCTTACCCTTGTAACTTGAACGTTGCCGCATCTGCTATTGTTAGCGGTGCGGTGGCGGACGGGAGACCGAAGTTCCTTTGGGACACCAAGCCCGTGGGAGAGCTTGGGTCTTCGTCCGCCGTTCCATCGACCCCGAACAGTCGCCAGGGCCGCAAGCGAAGCCCGATTAGGCAAGGATGGGAGAAGATGGACGCTGCTTTTGTCGTTGTAGGGATCGATGTCTCGAAGGAGCGGCTCGACATTCATGTCCTGCCCTCGGGCGAGCGTTTTGCCGTCGGCAATAACGATGCCGAGGTGATGGAGCTCTGCACCCGGCTCGGTCGGCTSGGGCCGGAGCGGGTGGCGCTCGAGGCGACGGGCGGGCTGGAGACACTGGCGGTGGCGACCCTGTCGGGCGCCGGGCTGCCGGTGGTGGTGGTCAATCCAGCACAGGTGCGCGCCTTCGCCGGAGCACTCGGCAAGCGCGCCAAGACCGACGCGATCGATGCGGCGGTGATTGCCGCCTTCGTTACCGCCACCCGGCCCGAGCTGCGGCCTCTGCCCGACGCCGAGGCCAGGGCGCTGGCCGATCTGGTGGCGCGGCGGCGGCAGATCGTGCAGATGATCGTCGCCGAACAGAACCGCGCTCGCAACGCAACCGCCCGGGAAACCCGCAAGAGCATCAAGCGGCTGCTTTCGGCGTTGCAGCGCGAACTCGCCAGCCTCGATGCCGACATGGACGACCACATCCGCAAGTCGCCGCTGTGGCGCATCAAGGAGAAGCTGCTGACTTCGGTGAGTGGCGTCGGTCCAACGGTGGCCAGGACCCTGATTGCCGAGCTGCCCGAACTCGGCCGTCTCGACCGCCGCCAGATCGCCGCACTTGCCGGCCTTGCTCCCTTCACCCGCCAGTCCGGCCAATGGCGCGGCAAGAGCTTCATCGGCGGCGGCAGGACGCGCGTCCGCGCCGCACTGTTCATGGCAGCCCTTGTCGCCGCACGTCACAACCCTGTCCTCAAGGCCTTCCGCGACAGGCTCGTTGCCGCCGGCAAGCCCAAGATCGTCGCCATCGTCGCGACAATGCGCAAGCTCCTCACCATCCTCAACGCCATGATCCGGGACCAAAAACCATGGCAAACCGCTTGACCGCCAAGACAGTCGCTCTCCCCGTGAAATACGGGGAGAGGGGGGCGTTGGCGTTGCCGCTTGTTCCTTCTCCCCGTCATTACGGGGAGAAGGTGCCGGCAGGCGGATGAGGGGCAATTTCTACAGCGTTTTTATAGACGGAAACGCAATCCGTACCCTTAGGCCACGGCCATTCGCGCCTGCCAGCAGCTCCAGCCGTCCGCCGAACAATGCCGCGATCTCTTCCACGATCGGCAGGCCGAGCCCTGCACCTGGCTTGTCGCCCGATCGCCCGCGCACAAAACGCTGGCGAACACTTTCCATCTCCGACGCCGGGATGCCCGGTCCGGTGTCCTCGACCTCCAGCACGACCTCCGTGCCACCGTCGAGCACCTTGACCGTCGCCTCCGCGCCGCTGCCGGCATAAGCGAGCACGTTTTCGATCAGGTTGCGGATCATTTCGCTGAGCAGCATCGGTTCGCCGCGTACAAACAGTGCCTTTTCGCCGTCAAAACCGAGATCGATGCCAGCGGCATGCGCCTGGGTAACGCGATCGGCGGTGAGCGTCTGCGCAAGCTCGGTCAGGTTGACCGCGCCAAGGTTCTTGAGCCTGTCGGACGCCGCCTCGTCGACCTTGGCGAGCAGCAAAAGCTGGGCGATGACGCGCTCGGCATGAGCGACCGCCTCGTCGCCCATCCGGGCGGCCTGCCGCGCCTCTTCGAGCGAGTGCGCGCGCGCGGCAAGGGCAAGCTGGGTGCGGATGATGGTCAGCGGCGTGCGTAGCTGATGGCTGGCATTGCCGGTGAAATGCCGCATCGCACCCAGTGCCGAGCCGAGCCGGCCCATGAATGAGTTTACGGTGTCGACCAGCCCGCGCACCTCCTTGGGCACCGATTGTTCGATTGGGTGCAGATCGTCGGGATTGCGTTCGGCTATCGCGTCGCGCAACCGGTAGAGCGGACGCAGCGAAAAGGTGACGGCGAGCCAGACGATCGCCGCCGCACTGCCGATCAGGATGGCGAGCCTGAGCGCCGAGCGCAAAAGGATGGTCTGCGCCAGCTGCGTGCGGGCGATGGTCGTTTCGGCGATGGTAACGACGAAAGGAATCGAGGTCGCACCCGTCGAAGCGGCGCGGGAAAGCGAGCTCAACCGGATCGGCTCGCCGCGGAAATTCGCGTCGGCATAGCCGCTTTCTTCCTGTTCGAGCCCCTGGATGACAGGCAGGTTCTGGTATCCGGTGATGAACCCCTGGGGGCCGTCGACACGGTAGAAGACGCGGTCCTGTGCCGCCGAGGTCAGCATTTCGAGCGCGACATAGGGGATGTCGACTTCCAGCGCGCCATCCTCGGCCACCACCACGCGCTCGGCGATCGCCAGCGCCGAACCTGCCAGTACCCGGTCGGAGACGGCGTTCGCCGTGTCCACCGCCTCGCGATAGGTGTCGGCGAGCGCGATCAGGCCAATGGTGACCAGTGGCACCAGCAGCCACAGCAGCAGCCGACTGCGCAGCGAATAGGGCTTCGTCCGGGCCATCAGGGGCTTGGCAGCTTTTCGAGATAATAGCCGATGCCACGCGCGGTCCGCACCGTCAGGCCGTAAGGAGCCAGGCGCTTGCGCAGGCGGCTGACATATTGCTCGATGGCGTTGGCGCTCAGATCCTCGTCGAAGCCGGCGAGCGATTCGATGATCGCCTGCTTGGCGACGACCTTGCCGGCGCGCATGAACAGCGTTTCCAGCAGCGCCAGTTCCCGCGCCGGAATGTCGATGGCAGCTCCGTTTGAGGAAAAGCTGCGCGTGTTGAGGTCGAGCGCCACCTCGCCGAAGGTGACGGTCGCCGCCTTGAGCCCGGCGCGGCGGCGCAGCAGGGTGCGCACCCGCGCTTCCAGCTCGCCAACGTCGAAGGGCTTGACCATGTAGTCGTCAGCGCCGAGGTCGAGCCCTTTCACTCGCTCGTCGAGCGAATGCCGCGCCGACAGGATCAGCACGGCGGCGTCATGCTGGCGTCCGCGCATGGTGCGCAGCACGTCGAGCCCGTCCATCTCGGGCAGGTTGAGGTCGAGGATGACGAGGTCGAAGCGCTCGGTGGCGAGCACGGCCACGGCGGACGCACCATCGCCGACCACGTCGACGGCATAGCCGCTGCCCTTGAGCACCGCCGCCAGCCCACCAGCCAGCGTCGCGTTGTCCTCCACCACCAGAATGCGCAACCGAATTCTCCTTGCCCCACCCGCTATGACGATGCCTATTCGATAGGCAAAGGTCCAGAGCCCCTTGCACGCATCTATAGCGCTTCGCCGTTGTGCCGCTCGCTTGGCTGATGCATGGTCGAGCGATCATGCGCTTTGCCATTCTCGCCGCCCTTGTTTGCCTTTCAGCGCCCGCCTGGGCCGAGGTCACCGTCTTTCCAGCACTCAACGGCGCTTCGGACGCGCGCACGCTTGTCGTTTATTCCTCGCTCGACGCGCCTTTGGCC
>NZ_JBFUKO010000552.1:0-3604 GCF_056400805.1 Aminobacter sp. P4_H6_2 | reverse complement strand
GCCTTGCGCAGCTGACGGTAGACGCCGTCCTGAATTGTCGAACGTGACGATACGGGTTCCAGGAATTCGACGTTCATTCGTCTTCCTCTTTGATCAAACGATGAATGAGCACATAACATAGAAAAAGCGCCGCGCCGTATCAATTCGGCCGCGACGTTTGCGCGCTTGCTTGCGTTGCTACCAATCGACCTGCTGGCCTATGCCTTGTGCAAGCGCGTTTCTTACGGCGCGGTGCGCGGCCGCGGCATCTTCGACGGCAATGCCGAGCGACTTGAAGACGGTCAGTTCGGAAGGGGATRTCCTGCCAGGGTGCAAGCCGGCAAGCACCTCGCCGAGTTCGGCACGGACATGGTCGGCACCGATGACGCCTCTTTCGAGGGGCTGCAAAAGCTCGCCACATTCCGCCGCCGCCTGGCTGCGCGAATCGACGAAGAAGGTAGAAGCAACGACGATGTCGTCGCCGAGTTCGCGCGCTGTGCGGTTGCTGGAGCCGACGGCGTTGATGTGGCAGCCTGGTTTGAGCCAGCTAAGCTCGATGATAGGTTCTTTCGAGCCGGTCAGGGTGCAGACCACATCGGCTTCGGCGACTGCGTCCCTTGGGCTAGCGGCCATCTCGGCCCCGTTTGCCTTGGCAAGCGCCCCGAGCTTGTCTCGTGATCGGCCCCATAGGATGAAGCGCGCGTCGGGAATAACATGGCGCAGCGCCTCGATGTGCGTCGCTGCCTGCGTTCCGGTGCCAAGGATGGCGACTGTTTTCGCGTTCGGCCTGGCCAGTGCGGCTGTCGCCACAGCCGAGGTCGCAGCGGTGCGACGCGCGGTGATTTCCGTGGCATCGAGGACAGCGCGGAGCTGGCCGGTATCGCCGTCATTCAGCAGCACCGCGCCCTGATGGTTGTCGAGGCCGCGCCTGTGGTTGTCATGCGCAACGAGCACGTCTTTGAGGCACCACATCTTCTCCCCGCCGGCGCGCGAAAACACCGGCATCAGCCCCATCAGCACTTCGCCAGGTCCAGGGTTGAGCTGGTGGCGTGGAAACAGCTGGTACTTGCCCTGGGCAAAATCCAAAAGCGCATCGCTCATCGCGTCGATGCAATCGGCCATGGGCAAAGCTAGGGCGACTGCCTGCTGGTTCAGAATGAGCATGAGTCCCGGCTCCATTGTCGGCGACAGGTGTGGAATTGTCGCGGTGGATCACAATCCCTGTCGACGGTCCTGCCATCTGGCTTGTGCGATGGCAACAGAAGGGGCTGCAGCGGCAAAGCTGCGGAAGGGCAGCGCGCGCGGCGAGGCCTGTGGGATCGGCAATTCGTCTAGCGGTTTGCCCAACGCGGCGTTGGCCAACACCTCGCCGAGCATCGCCGTCAACGCTATGCCTCGTCCGTTGCAGCCGATGCCGCCGATGAAGCGCGGACCGAATTCATAGACATGAGGCAGGAAATCGGTCGTCATGGCAGCCGTGCCGCGCCAGACGCTTTCAACTGCGGGAAGTCGCGGTAGACCGAGCTCGGCCTGCAATCGCCTTGCGATCATCGCGGCCATGCGCGGTTCGGCACCCACAGGCAGCACCGACATGCCGCCACTGATCAGGCGGTTGTCGCGGTCGAGCCTGAAGGTGAAGAGATTGGCGCGTGTGTCGGCAACTGGGTTTCGGCTGGGCGAAATGCGCCGCACGGTGACCTCGTCGAGCGGGGCGGTGGCGATCTGGTAGACGCGCAGCGGCACGACGATTCGGCCTAAACGGCGCGCTGCGCCTTGCTCCGAGGCATTGGTGCACAGCAAAACGATATCCGCAATGAGTGTGCTTTGACCGCTGGTCAGCCGCCACCCTTTGCCAGACCGTTCAACGGCCTGGACAGGCGCGCGCTCGTGGATAGAGGCGCCGGCCTTGATGGCAGCGCTCGCCAATCCGTAGGCGTAGTTGAGCGGATGCAGCGTGCCGCCGCTCTCGTCGATGAGGGCGCCAGCGTTATGCTTGAGGCTTGCGCGGCGGTGCGCTTCGACAGCGTCGAGCATACGCACGGGGCGGCCAAGGGATTGCCATGCCCGGGCCCTGTTTTCGAGCACATCAAGCATCTTTTCCGAATGCGCGACATGCATCCAGCCGACCTGCTCGGCATCGCAACTTATGCCGTTTTCGCGGATAGTAGCGTAGACGCTGTCAGCGCCTTCGCCGATCATCTCGAGCAGCCTGTGGCCGCGCTCTTCGCCAAGCTTGGCAACTACGGCCGTCGGGTCAGCCTTGGCGAAATTCGGGACCACAAACCCGGCATTGAGCCCGCTCGCCCCGCTGCCGATCGTTTCGGCCTCAAGCACGGCGACGCGGGCGCCACGCCGGGCAAGATGCAGCGCAGCTGTAAGTCCGGTGAAACCGGCGCCGATGATGGCGACATCGACTTTGCTTGTGTCACACAGTGGCTGAGTGACCGGTGCCGGATTGGCGGTCTTCCACCACACAGTGCGCATGTACTGGCGGGGCGCGGTTTGTGCGGTGCTCATAATGTCTCGAATTCCGGTAGGCAAAAGGCGGTTACAGGAGGAACTGGACCGCTAAAGGCTGCGATCTCGATCAAACAGGTCTGGGCGCTGCAGCCTTGCGATAGGCCTGATGCCGGCACATCGAGCGTCAGGACGTTCGGATTGCCGTGTTTTTCGAGCCCGGTGACGGGGTCGGGATCGAACCAGGCGCCGGTGTTGAGCCGGGCAACGCCGGGCATGATGTCGTCGGTGATTGTCACGGCCGCGAGGCAGCGGCCACGATGGTTGAACAGTTCTACGATCTGGCCTTCGGACAGGCCACGTTGCGCGGCATCGGTAGTGTTCATGTAGACCAACTCGCGGCCGTGGGACTTGCCGCCGACGCTATGCGGGCTGGCGTCGAGTTGGCTGTGCAACCTGCGGGCTGGCTGATCGGTCAAAAGGTGCAGCGGATATGTGACCGCGAGTTCGGCGCCCAGCCATTCGGCCGGCGCCAACCATGTGGCATGGCCGGGGCAATCCTCCAGTTCGAAACCGGCAATTCGCTGCGAGAAGATCTCGATCCTGCCCGACGGCGTGCCGAGCGGCTTCTTCTCCGGATCGGCGACAAAATCGGCTAGCATGGTGACGGGGTGGTCGAGCGGGGTGAGGTCGATCAGTCCTTCGCGCCAGAACGTCTCGAAATCGGGCAGTTCGAGCCCGCGCTCGCGATTGACGACACGGCTTTCCTCATAGAGCCGCGACAGCCAGCCGGCGGCGTCCAGCCCTTCCGAAAATGTCTCGCCGCAGCCGAGTCTGTCGGCCAGGTCGGCGAAGATCGCATAATCATCGCGAGCTTCACCTGCGGCTGGCACCGCTTGCTTCATAGCCACGAAAAACGCCTCGCGCGTCGCCGAGCCGATGTCGTCGCGCTCCAGTGAAATCGTGGCCGGTAAAACGATGTCGGCGCGCTTGGCGGTTGGCGTCCAGTACTGCTCGTTGACGACGACGGTGGCGGGCTTCTGCCAGGCTGTGAGCAGGCGGTTGAGGTCCTGGTGATGGTGGAACGGATTGCCGCCGGCCCAGTAGACCAGGTGGATGTCGGGATATTTATGCGTCTTGCCGTTGTAGGTGAAGGGCGCACCGGGAT
>NZ_JBFUKO010000551.1:0-3604 GCF_056400805.1 Aminobacter sp. P4_H6_2 | reverse complement strand
TGTCCGCACCGCCCGCGCCAAGGGACTGCATTTCAGGCGCGTGGTGATGGTGCATGCCATGCGCAACACGCTGGTGCCATTCGTCACACTGGCCGGCTGGGAACTGATCAGTGCGCTCGCCGGCTACACAGTGGTGGTCGAGACGGTGTTCGCCTGGCCCGGCCTCGGGCTCACGGCAATGCAGGCGATCCAGAAGAGCGACCTTTTCTTGCTGCAGGCGATCGTCTTCACCGTCGCGGTGATGATCGTGGTCATCAATGTCGGCCTCGATGTCATCTACAAACTCATCGACCCACGGATAAGGTTGGCTTGAGATGGCTATCCCCATGCCTGTGACGACGCCGGTGGCAACCACCCGCAAGACGACGCAACGCCCGACACTGATGACTAGGCTCGACGAATTCGGCCGCGAACTTTGGCAGGACAAACTCGGCACGCTCGGCTTCGCCATCATCGTCGCTCTGCTGCTGATGGCGGTCTTCGCGCCCCTGATTGCGCCCTACGACCCGGCAGCACAGTCGGTTATGTCACGCCTCAAGCCACCGGCCTGGCTGCCCAAGGGCTCGTGGGAGCACCTGTTCGGCACCGACCATCTCGGCCGCGATGTGCTTTCGCGCGTCATCTACGGTGCCCGCGCCTCACTGATCGTCGGCGTCCTCGTGGTGTTCTTCGCCGGCACGTTCGGCGTCGTGCTCGGCCTGTGGTCCGGCTTCAAGGGCGGACGCACCGATGCGGTCATCATGCGCATCGTTGACGTGCAGGTCGCCTTTCCCGGCCTGCTGCTGATCCTCCTGGTCATCTCGGTGATCGGCCCAAGCATGACGACGATGGTAATCGTGCTCGCAGTCACCAACTGGATGGTCTATGCGCGCGTCGTGCGCGGCATCGTGCTCTCGGTCAGACAGACGCCATACGTCGAGGCGGCCGAGATGATTGGCTGCCGCCCTTCGAGGGTCATCTTCCGCCATATTCTGCCCAACTTGACGTCCCCGCTTTTGACGCTCGGCATCCTCGAATTCACCAACATCGTGCTCGCCGAAGCCGCCCTCTCCTTCCTAGGCCTCGGCGTGCAGCCGCCGGCGACGAGCTGGGGTCTCGATGTCGCCAACGGCCGCGACTACATCTTCGTCGCCTGGTGGCTGATCACGTTCCCCGGCCTGTCGATCGCCACCACCGTCCTTGCGGTCAATCTGTTCGCCTCCTGGGTGCGTGTCACCACCGACCCGCAGGAGCGCGAAAAACGCTTCGCCTATCAGCGCGCCAAGATTGCCGCCCGGCAGGCGCGCCGCAGCCCGAAAACCCAAAGCCCGGAAGCCACGAGCCAGGGAGGCCGGTCATGAACATCAGCGCCATGAGCACCCAGGAACCGCTGCTCGAAGTCGAAAAGCTGAAGGTCGAGTTCGATACCAGGCGCGGCTTGGTCCAAGGCCTGCGCGGTGTGACGCTGTCGATCGGCCGCGGCGAGACGCTCGGCGTGGTCGGTGAATCCGGCTCGGGCAAGAGCGTGACCGCGCAAGCAGTGATGGGGCTGATCGACATGCCCGGCCGCATCGCGTCGGGCGACATCCGCTGGAAAGGCCGCTCTTTGCTGGGCGCCGACGGCGAGCGGTACGCCCGCGACATCAGGGGCAAGGAAGTGGCGATGGTCTTCCAGGACCCGATGACATCGCTCAACCCGGTGCTCCGGATCGGAACCCAGATCGGCGAGGTGCTGGAGCGCCATCTTGGCATGACCCGCAAGCAGGCGCGCAACCGCGCCGAGGAGCTACTCGCCGCCGTCGGGATCAGCGCGCCCGGCCGCAGGCTGGACCAGTATCCGCACGAATTTTCCGGCGGCATGCGCCAGCGCGTGATGATCGCCATGGCGATCGCCTGCGAGCCACAGCTTCTGATCGCCGACGAGCCGACGACGGCGCTGGACGTGACCATCCAGGCGCAGATTCTCGAGCTGCTCGCCGAGCTGCAGCAGTCGCTCGGCCTGTCGGTGGTGCTGATCACCCACGACCTCGGCGTCGTCGCCGGCCTCTGCCACCGCGTGGCTGTGATGTATGCCGGGCAGATCATCGAGACCGGCCTCGCCGAAGACGTATTCGAGCGTCCGGCGCATCCCTACACGCAAGGGCTCCTGCGTTCGACTCCGCGGCTCGACGAGGTCTCGGAGCGACTGGTCTCGATCGAAGGTACGCCGCCCAATCTGGTGACGCCGCCGGAGGGCTGCTCGTTCCAGCAGCGCTGTCCGCTGTCGGGCGAGGCCTGTCGCAAAGCGCCAACACTCGAACATATCCGCCCGGATGCCGAGGCCGCCTGCTGGCAGCCGTCGGTGCCGGCCTGGGCGACGCCGCTGATGTCGCCCACCTTCCCCTGACAGGAATTTCTCGATGCTCAACCCCGTGCCAGCCCAGACGCCAGCACCACCGCCGCTGCTCAGCGTGCAGGGCCTCGACGTGACCTATGAAACCGGGGCGCAGGGCTTCTGGGGACGCCCCAAGGCTTTCAAGGCTCTGGAGGACATTTCTTTCGACCTCTACTCGGGCGAGACGCTCGGGCTGGTTGGCGAATCCGGGTCCGGCAAGACCACCACCGGCCGCGCCGTGCTGAGGCGCATCACGGCCTCGTCGGGTAAGATCGTGTTCCAGGGCCAGGACATCACCCACACCAAGGGCGAGGCGCTGCGCAAGCTCCGCCGCAACATGCAGCTGGTGTTCCAGGATCCCTATTCCAGTCTCAACCCGCGCATGCGGGTGATCGACATCGTCGCCGAGCCGCTACTGGTTCACGGCCTGATCCGCCATGTCGATGAGGCGCGCGACCGCATCACCGAATTGCTGCGTGTCGTTGGCCTGCCCGCCGACGCGCATGACCGTTTCCCGCACGCTTTTTCTGGGGGGCAGCGTCAGCGCATCGGCATCGCCCGGGCGCTGGCATTGCAGCCCGAATTCATCGTCGCCGACGAACCTGTGTCGGCGCTCGACGTGTCAGTTCGGGCGCAGGTGGTCAACCTGATGCAGGACCTGCAAAAGGAGCTCGGCCTCGGCTACCTGTTTATCGCGCATGACCTGTCGGTGGTGCGCCACATCTCGCACCGGGTTGCGATCCTCTATGCCGGCCGCATGGTCGAGATCGCCGACCGCGACGACCTCTACGACCACCCGATTCATCCCTATACCGAGGCGCTTTTGTCGGCGGTGCCGGTGCCCGATCCGCGCACTCAACGGCAGCGTAAGCGCATCGTCTACGGCGGCGAGGTTCCCGATCTCGTCAATCCGCCGCCCGGATGCCGCTTCTCGACACGCTGCCCGCTGGCGACCGACCTGTGCCGTACCGAAGCGCCGAAGCTTAGCGAGCGTTCGCCCCGCCATCTCGTCGCCTGCTGGAACAGGTAAAAGACGCTCGGCCCAGCCAACGATCAGTCACAGAACTTCGAGGTGGCAAGTGCAGCGCGGCCATATTTGTTGTTGGCCTCGAGTAGCTTGAGCAGCGTCGCCAGGAACGCCTCGCGTTCCTTGTCCCCAAGCGTGTCGAGCAGCCGCTCCTGCGCCCGGCTCATCGCCGGATGCATCGCCGCGACAAGCTTCTCGCCTTGCTGTGTCAGCCGCGCCAGCAC
>NZ_JBFUKO010000550.1:0-3623 GCF_056400805.1 Aminobacter sp. P4_H6_2 | reverse complement strand
CCAGAGAGCCGCGTCTACTTCCCCTACATCCTCATCATGGCGATGATGCTGCTGGAACTGTGGAAGCCGCGCTTCGATATGGAAGACCGCAACCGCTGAAGCTTTATTGCCCAAGCGCTGCGGCGAATTTCGGGTTGACCAGCGCGTCATAGCAATCGTCCAGCTTGACGCGCTTGTGGCCCGCTAGGGCCTCGGCGTAGATCGCATGGAGCGCGGCGTTGTTTATCGTCGGCGGGCAGGTCGGGTAGAGCGCGAGGTCGGCTCCGGCTACGGCGGCCTGCACTTCGGGGCCGGGGGTGGGCACGGTGCGGAACGGATCGGCGCCGATCGAGATGTGCAGTGGCGCTGTGCGGTCCATCAGCCATGGGAACGGGTTGATGAAATCGAGCGTCATGATGGTCTCAAATCGAATTCCCTTGGCGGCTTCGAGGGCCCTGATCGAGTCGATTGCGCGGTCCTGCGCCTTCAGGTGGCCGATTTGGAAATGGAAGTCCGAATAGATCAGCGGCGTCGGGTTTTCGTCTATGCCAATCAGGTCGTCGTAAAAAGCGCGATGCCCGGGATAAAATGCCAGCATGCGATCGGCTCGGACGGAAACCTCCTGGCGCATGTTGACCGCGCCCAGCGTCTTCAGGTTGCGATGCACTAGAGCTGGATTGTTGGCGCCGCCTATATAGGTGCGCGCCGCGCGCGAGAACACTGCGARCGCCGGCGGCAACGCGATTGCTGCGACTAACCCAGCGACCGTCAGCAGCAGCGCTGGCCTTGCGTTCAGCCTTTCTGTCCTCAACAGGATCGCCAGCAATACAGGCCAGAGGAATATGAAACCCTGGCTGCCGGTATTCTGCGCTTCGAACAGGACGCCGGCAAAGAGCATGGCGGCTAACCACGCCGGAAGTAGATTGAAGAAGGCTTGTACACGCGCGACCAGCGAGGAGCTGGCTATGGTCGCCGTGGGGTCTGGCTTACGGCGCAGTTCGGTCCAACTACGCACGGCTATCAGAGCGGCGGCGACGATCACCACGTCGAAATTCTGGGACGCCGATTCCCGCAGGCGCGAGAAAAGCGAGCCGCTATTGTTGCTGACGAGAAGCAGAATGTCGCCGACATAGGCGCTTGCGATGCCAGTCAAAACCTCGATGACGGCGAGGATTGCTGCGAAGGCAAGCGCTGCCAGCAGCCCGGTGCGGAATTGCACGCGCCCAGCGAGGAAAGCGTAGGCGCAGATAATGCCGCCAACGGCAAAGCCGGTGATCTTGAGGTAAAACAGCGCGGTCATGATCAGCGTGATCAGGGCCAGCAGAGCGGGCTGCTTGCGTACGAACATCAATGCCGCGACCAGAATGTAGAGAAGCTGGCAAGACTGGCGATTGTAGATGCCGAACGCATCGGAACCTGGAAGTGGGTAAAATTCGCGCGTATTGAAGGGCAGCAGCGCAAACAGCAGGAAGGGAATGAGCAACGCCATCGCCGTGACGCGCGACCGGCTGCCGACTTCCCAAAGTACTATGCCCATCAGCGGCGCCGAAACGATCAGCAGAGACCAGGCGGCTAGTAGCGACGGCTGCCCGTTTGGAAATAGCCAGATCAGCCCGGCGGCAAGATAGTAGCCGAGCGGACCGACCGGCGCAAAGAAGTCGACGATCGGGACCTGGCCGGAAAAGATGCGGTTGGCCGCATCGTAGTAGATGAAGACGTCCCAATACATAGGGCCGATAGGGACGGTTATCGGCAGAGACAGGATCGCGCCGCACACGACGACAGCTGCAAGCATCAACCATAGCGGCAAGGTGAAATCGATGACTGTCCTTGACTGTGTGTAGCCGTCGTCTTTGTTCGCCACTACGTCCATGTAGGTTTCCACCCGGCTATTCATCTTGTGGGTCGTTTCTACCATTCGGCTCATCTGGATAGGGTTAACGAGTCGGCAATTTTCCGGTCGGGTAGCGACGACTTTCCGGTTCTGGTCGCGCGGCTTTTTGGCAATGTCGCAAACAGGCTGCAATCGCCCAGCACGGCCCTATAGTCTGCCGGCAAAATCATCTCGGAGTCGTGGGCAATGGCAGAGTTTCCGAAAAAGGCGAAGGTCGTCATCATCGGGCTGGGTGGCATCGTGGGCGCATCGGTTGCCCATCACCTGATCGAGCGCGGGTGGGACGATATCGTTGGCATCGACAAATCCGGTATCCCGACCGACATCGGCTCGACGGCGCACGCCTCCGACTTCTGCTACGCGACGAGCCACGATTTCCTGTCTTGCTGGACGACGCTCTACTCCATAGATTTCTACGAGAAGATGGGCCACTACGCCCGCATTGGCGGCCTTGAGGTTGCGCGTGTCGGCGACGACGATCGCATGGAAGAGATCAAGCGCAAGATCGCCTCGGCAAAGGCGTTCGGCACGCGCGCGCGCCTGATCGAGCCGACCGAGATCAAGGAAAAGTTCCCGCTGATCGAAGAAAGCATGGTGCAGGGCGGCCTTTGGGWTCCCGATGCCGGTCTTGTCATTCCGCGTTCGCAGACTGTGGCAGGCAAGCTTGTCGATCAGGGCGTCGCAGCCGGCAAACTCCAGGCTTTCGCCAATACCTCGGCCAAGTCACTCGTTGTCGAGAAAGGTCGCATCAAGGACGTGGTGACCGACCGCGGCACCATCATGGCCGACCACGTGGTGGTTTGCGCTGGCCTTTGGGGCCGGTTGATCGCAGAGATGGCGGGCGAGGACCTGCCGGTCATGCCGGTCGATCATCCGCTCACCTTCTTTGGCCCGTACACCGAGTTTGCCGGGACCGGCAAGGAGATAGGCTGGCCGCTGCTGCGCGATCAGGGCAATTCGGCCTATATGCGCGATACCGGCGACCCCAAGACCGCCGAAGGCGGGCAGATCGAGTGGGGTTACTACGAGGAGACCAACCCGCGCCTTTGCCATCCGCGCGATTTACTGGAGAAGCATGAGGCGCGCCTTTCGCCCTCGCAGCGCGACCTCGACATGGAGCAGATCATAGCCCCACTCGAACGCGCCATGGAACTCACGCCGATCCTGGGTGAACTGGGATACAACGAGAGCCATTCGTTCAATGGACTGTTGCAGGTCACCACCGATGGCGGGCCGTCGATGGGCGAGAGCCAGAAGGTTCGCGGCCTGTGGTATGCCGTTGCCATCTGGGTCAAGGACGGCCCTGGCATGGGCAAGCTCATAGCCGACTGGATGACCGACGGGCGCACGCCTATCGACCACAACAAGATCGATTATTCCCGCTTCTACCCCCACATGCTCGAAGAGAAGTTCATCGAGGGTCGCTGCGGCGAGGCGGCGCAGAAGGTCTATAATCCGGCGGTGCATCCGCGCGAACCTTATGCGACCGGCCGCGATGTGCGCCGCTCGCCCTTCTGGGAGCGCGAGAGGGCGCTTGGCGGCTATTTCATGGAGCTTGGCGGCTGGGAGCGCGCCCATGGCTATGCCGCCAACGAGCATCTGCTCGAGAAATACGGCAACCGTGTCCCGAAACGCGAAAACGAATGGGACAACCGACATTTCTGGCGCGTTTCCAATGCCGAGCACCTGGCGATGAGCGAGGATTGCGGCATGGTGAACCTGTCGCATTTCGCGATGATCGACGTTGAAG
>NZ_JBFUKO010000549.1:0-3624 GCF_056400805.1 Aminobacter sp. P4_H6_2 | reverse complement strand
CCCTTGCGCGAGGCCATTGCCAGGAAGTTCAAGCGCGAGAACAATCTCGACTACAAGCCGGAGCAGACAATCGTCGGCACCGGCGGCAAGCAGATCCTGTTCAACGCCTTCATGGCGACGCTGAACCCCGGCGACGAAGTCGTCATCCCCCGCCCCTACTGGGTCAGCTATCCCGAAATGGTGGCGATCTGCGGCGGCACGCCGACTTTTGCCGAGACCAGCATCGACAACGGCTTCAAGCTGACGGCGCCCGCACTCGAAAAGGCAATCACGCCGAAGACGAAGTGGCTGGTGATGAACTCGCCGTCGAACCCGTCGGGCGCGGCCTATAGCGAGGCCGAGCTGCGCGCCATCGCCGACGTGTTGCTGCGCCACCCGCATGTCTGGGTGCTGACCGACGACATGTACGAGCACCTGACCTATGGTGATTTCGTCTTCAAGACCATCGCCGAGGTCGAGCCGAAGCTCTACGACCGCACGCTGACCATGAACGGCGTGTCGAAAGCCTATGCCATGACCGGCTGGCGCATTGGCTATGCGGCTGGCCCGATCCAATTGATCAAGGCGATGGACATGATCCAGGGGCAGCAGACCTCCGGCGCCTGCACCATCGCGCAATGGGCGTCGGTCGAAGCACTCAACGGTCCGCAGGATTTCATCGCCAAGAACAAGGCGATCTTCCAGAACCGCCGTGACCTCGTCGTGTCGATGCTCAACCAGGCGCGCGGCATCACCTGCCCCTCGCCCGAGGGCGCATTCTACGTCTATCCGTCCTGCGCCGGACTGATCGGCAAGAAGACCCAAGCGGGCGTCGTTATCGACGGCGACGAAACCTTCTGCAGCGAACTGCTTGAAGCCGAAGGCGTGGCAGTGGTGTTCGGTTCGGCTTTTGGCCTCGGCCCCAATTTCCGCATCTCCTACGCAACTTCCGAAGCACTTCTGGAAGAAGCATGCACGCGCATCCAGCGCTTCACCGCGTCGCTGACCTGAACGCGGCCGTCTGAAACGATCGAAAAACCCGGCTCCGGCCGGGTTTTTCTTTGCCGACTGGGCGAATCGACCTGGGCTTGCTACGGTTTCCTTACGGGAATGGTTAATTCTCATACGGTGTTATACATTTGCATATTGCCGTTCCGGCCCAAACTCTGTTAATCTAGTGCAAATATATCCGCCGCCGTCGGCGGGGGTATGTATAGAGATCCAGAGGCAGCAATTGTATCGAGCCAAACAGCGGCAGCAGGGGCGAAGGAGCACAAGTTTGCTCGCGCACTTGTTCTTTCTGCTGTTGCCGGTAATTGCTGCGCTGGGCGGCTCGGTTGCATCGAGCCAGGCTCACCTGATCGAGCACGACTCCGTTGTGCAAGTGTCGGCACCAGGCCCTGTCTATCAGGACACCGGTGGCCCACTGGCGCTGCTTGCTTGCGGCGACACCTGCATCACTTTAGCCGAGTGCAGCACCGACGGCACCGAAGACAGCGCATTACCGCGCATCGCCCATTCCCGGCCTATTGCCGAGATCGATATTTCTGTACCTTCAATCGATCCGCTCTTCAGCTTTTTGCGTGACAGAACGAGTGCGCCTCGCGCACCCCCAGCCCAGGTCTAACGGCGCAAAGCGCCCCACCTGCGCCGCCTGACCGGTCGACACGCGACCACGACAGCAAGTTCGTCGCTACTCCGGTCATCCTCCCACGGGACTAAACGTCCCGACAGAATTTCAGGAATTGCCATGTCCAAGACTCATCCACTCGGATTCCGCATTGAACGCGACCTCAAGGAAGCGCTCATCAAGGCGGCCAAGGACGACCACCGCTCGGTGTCGTCGATGGTCGAAATCATCATCGCCCGGTGGCTGCGCGATCGCGGCTATCTCGTCGAAAAGGAAGAACGGGCGGCTTGAGCCCCCCTCTTCTGAGAATGCCCGACGGCGCGGAAACCCGCCGCCGGGCGCCCGTCTACGACTAAGGTCATAATCCCAAAGCAGCGATGGAAAACGCCCGCCTCCCGGCGTTATCACTTCAACGTCGTTACGTCAGGCGGATTCCCGGAGCACAGTCTCCAGGCACATACCGCCGGCACTCTGGGAGGAGACAAATTATGGCAATCTCGGCAACCGCCGACGCCCGCAGGCGCAGCATGACGCGAGAAGAGAAGAAGGTCATCTTCGCTTCGTCGCTCGGCACCGTTTTCGAATGGTACGATTTCTACCTTTACGGTTCGCTCGCAGCCTTCATCGGCGCGACCTTCTTCAGCCAATATCCTGAAGCCACACGCAACATCTTCGCACTTCTGGCCTTCGCCGCCGGCTTCTTGGTGCGCCCCTTCGGCGCGCTCGTCTTCGGCCGCATCGGCGATCTCGTTGGCCGCAAATACACCTTCCTGGTCACCATCCTGATCATGGGCCTGTCGACCTTCTTCGTCGGCCTGCTGCCCGGCTCGGCCACGATCGGCATTGCTGCCCCGGTCATCCTGATCGCACTGCGCATGCTGCAGGGCCTGGCGCTCGGCGGTGAATATGGCGGTGCTGCGACCTATGTCGCCGAGCACGCCCCCGACGACCGTCGCGGCTACTACACCTCGTGGATCCAGACCACCGCGACACTCGGCCTGTTCCTGTCGCTGGTCGTCATCCTGGTGGTACAGACCTGGCTCGGCAAGGAAGCCTTCGCCGCCTGGGGCTGGCGCATTCCGTTCCTGCTGTCGTTCATCCTGCTCGGCATCTCGGTGTGGATTCGTCTGTCCCTGTCGGAATCGCCGGCCTTCCAGCGCATGAAGGAAGAAGGCAAGGGCTCCAAGGCACCGCTGTCGGAAGCCTTTGGTCAGTGGAAGAACGCCAAGATCGCCCTGCTCGCGCTGTTCGGCCTCACCGCCGGCCAGGCCGTTGTCTGGTACTCGGGCCAGTTCTACGCGCTGTTCTTCCTGCAGAACGTGCTCAAGGTCGACGCCCAGGCGGTCAACATCATGGTCGCGATTTCGCTTCTGCTCGGCACCGGCTTCTTCGTGCTGTTTGGCTGGCTGTCCGACAAGATCGGCCGCAAGCCGATCATCATGGCTGGCCTGGCACTCGCCATCGTCACCTACTTCCCGCTGTTCAAGGCGCTGACCTGGGCCGCAAACCCCGCTCTCGCCACCGCCCAGCAGAACGTTCGCGCCACCGTCACTGCCGCTCCTGGCGACTGCAAGTTCCAGTTCAACCCGGTAGGCACAGCGAAATTCACCACCTCTTGCGATATCGCGACATCGTTCCTGACCAAGAACTCGGTTCCTTACGACGTCGTCACCACGGCTGCGGCGGGTACCGCGGCCAGCGTCAAGATCGGCAACGAGACCGTCGAATCCTATGACGCGATCGCTGCCGGCGACACCGCCAAGGCCAAGGACGCAGCCTTCATCAAGGCTGTCAACATCGCCCTTCACGACGGCGGCTATCCGCTTGTCCGTGGTGCGAGCAAGGTTGCGGAACAGAAGCTCGACGCCTTCATCGCCGCCAACCCCGAGCTCAAGCTCGACGCCGCCGCCATCCGCGCCGGTGAAAAGGTATCG
Source organism: Aminobacter sp. P4_H6_2 (assembly GCF_056400805.1). NCBI lineage: Bacteria > Pseudomonadati > Pseudomonadota > Alphaproteobacteria > Hyphomicrobiales > Phyllobacteriaceae > Aminobacter > Aminobacter sp. P4_H6_2. Next base: position 81 of record NZ_JBFUKO010000549.1, on the reverse strand, counting down.
GTCCCGGCCGCCCAGGCGATCAAGGACAAGATCGTCACCGCCGAAGAGGCAGTCGGCGCTCCGGAGGTCGGCTTCTTCAAC
>NZ_JBFUKO010000548.1:0-3633 GCF_056400805.1 Aminobacter sp. P4_H6_2 | reverse complement strand
CATCATGCGATGGTGCATGTGCCCGGTGGTGCAAAGCTCAGCTTTTCGCCCAAGTCAGGCGGCCGGACAATGCCGGTGCCACCGGAGAGAGATCCGGCGCGAGGCCGCTCCCTTCTTGGCTATCCGCAGTCCTTTTCGGACCTCTCGTCGGTGCGAAGGGGGGATGGGGCGGTGGCCGATGTCAGCTTTTATCCCTTCGATAGCGGCCACGAAGATATCGTCGTCCTGTCCGAAATGCCCGGTGCCCGCATCGGCTGGTCGGCTGCGGTGGCGGCCAAGGACGGGTTTTTGTTCTTTGCTGTCAAGGACGCGCGCATGTTGCCGCAGACGGTTCTGTGGATGAGCAATGGCGGGCGCTCTTACGCGCCATGGAATAGCCGCCATATCGCAGTGCTCGGCATCGAAGAAGCTGCGACCGGTATTCATCTGGATGCGGGAGAGGATGCGCCCGATGGCGTGCCGACAGCGCTCAGCCTCGATCCAGACCGTACCACGAAGATCCGCTACGCCTTCGGCGCCATTCCAGTGCCGGTGGGCTGGAGCGAGGTGACGGATATCCAACTGGACACTGCGGCGATCGATATCACCGACAGCGGCGGCCAAAGGCTGGCGATACCGTTTCGCGGGTCATTCTTCGCCGATTGACGGGTTCGCCTCAAATTGAGGCGTACATAGTTGAAATCTCAGTATTTTATGTCGTCTGCGCAGTGATCGCGCGATGGCGGCGGACGAGCGGATTCGCGCTTGACTCCCACCGGACGTTACGTCAACTTTCAAGCATCAAAATGATGCCAGGAACGTATCATTTTGATCATCTGCCGTGCGGGAGGAAACGAATGGCAGATGGAGGGAACAATCCATCAGTGAGATTGCGCGCCGGAGCCATCGCCAGAGATGGGCATGGCACGGCCACGCGAATTGCAGCGTTGGAGCGGGGGCCAAAACCACCCTCGATGAGGAGGAGACAATACCGTGCTGAAAAGGACAATCGCTGTCGTATCGGCGGCGCTTATGGCGGTGAGCCTGGGAATGGCTACGACCGCCTACGCGCAGGCCAAAAAGACATATTACTGGGTGTCGCATGGCTCGCCTGCCGATCCGGTCTGGACCTATTTCCTGGCCGGCGCCAAGCAGTGGGCCGAAGACACCGGCAACACCGTCAACACCTCGTTCCATAATGGCGACGTGCCGGCGCACCAGGAAGCCATCCGCGCCGCGATCGCCGCCAAGGCTTCCGGCATCGTTACGTCGAGYCCCGATCCGGGCAGCCTGGTCAAGGTGACGGAGGAGGCCCGCGCGGCCGGAATTCCGATCATCAACATGAACACGCCCGACCCGACCGCCAACTTTAACGCCTATGTCGGCGGCAACAACGTCGCCTTCGGCAAGGCCTGGGCGCAGTATCTTGTCGACAAGAAGCTGGTGAAGGAAGGCGACTTCGTCTGGATGCCGGTCGAGGTTCCGGGCGCCACCTATGGCGTGCAGGAAGAAGAAGGCATCTCAAGCGTCTTCAAGCCGCTCAACATCACCTGGGAAGTCACCGATGCGACGCTCGACCAGGCTGAGATCATCACCCGCATGGCCGATTACCTGACCGCAAACCGCGCCAAGGTGAAGGCGATCATCGGGCTTGGCGATCTCGTCACCGGCTCGATCAAGCGCGTGTTCGATCAGGTGGGAGTCAAGCCGGGCGAAATCCCTGTCGTTGGCTGGGGCAACTCGCGCGACACCACGCAGGAAGTGCTGGAAGGCTACGTCAATGCCGCGCAGTGGCAGGATCCGCAGGCGACCAGCTATATGGCGTTGTCGATGGCAGCGATGGCAGCCAGCAAGATCCCTCCGGGTTTCGACATCATCGTTGGCGCGCTCTACGAGAAGGATACCGCCCAGCTCTATGATGATATCCTGTCGGGTAAGTAATCGCTGATTTACGCCCCCGGTCCGGTTCGCCGGACCGGGCATTCCTTCCCGAACGGATCRGCCATGGAAAATCGATCATTTGCGCAGGGCTTCATTGCGAAGCCTGAATTCGGGCCATTGGTCCTGCTCATTCTGGAAATCGCGATCTTCTGGTCGATCAATCCGGACTTCCTGTCACCGCTGAACATCTCCAACACGCTCGCCTTTACCGTCGAGCTCGGGCTGATCGCGCTGGCGATGACGCTGTTGATGACGTCGGGCGAATTCGACCTGTCGGTCGGCTCGGTGTTCGGTCTGTCGGCGGTGGTGATGTGGACGGTGTTCAACACCGGTCTTGCGCCCCTGTGGGTCGCATTCCTGATCGCGATCGGCATTGCGCTGCTGATCGGCTTCGTCAACGGCTGGTTCGTCACGCGGCTTGCGATCCCGTCCTTCCTGGTGACGCTCGGCATGCTCTTGATCGCGCGCGGTTCCGCACTCTACATCACTGACGGTTTTCCCCAGCGCACCTGGAACGCCGAAGGTCAGTGGCTGGCGCAGCTGCTGGTCGGCGAGTTCTATATCGGCGGCTTCCGCATCTACATGTCCTTGCTGTGGTTCGCGCTGTTTGCTTTCCTTGCCCACTACGTGCTGACCCAGACCAAGGCCGGCAACTGGATCCAGGCTTCAGGCGGCAACCCCAACGCGGCGCGTGCCCGAGGCGTCAACGTCAACCGCACCAAGGTGTTGCTGTTCATGGTGTCGTCGGCGATGGCGGCGTTTGCCGGCATCATCAGCTCGATCCGCACATCGGCGGCGAACCCCAACAGCGGCACCGGCTACGAACTCGAAGTGATCGCCATGGTGGTTATTGGCGGCACGGTGCTGACCGGCGGCCGTGGCACCATCATCGGCACGGTGCTCGGCATCTTCATCCTGCGCATCATGCGCAACGGCATCGTCATGGTCGGCGTGCCGGGGCTGGCCTACAACATCTTCATCGGTGCGATCATCCTTGGCATGATGGCGCTGCATTCCTGGCTCGAACGCCGCCACAATGCGGGAACCTGAGYGATGACCCAAGAACTCGTTCGCATGCAGAACATCAACAAGTTCTATGGGCGTATCCACGCGCTCCGGGACGTCTCGCTGACGGTCAACACGCATGAGGTCGTCGGTCTGCTGGGCGACAATGGTGCTGGCAAGTCGACGCTGATCAAAGTGCTGTCGGGTGCGGTGCCGATGACCAGCGGAGAAATCTACGTCAAGGGCAAGGAGGTGGTGATGAAGAGCACCACCGACGCCATCGCCAACGGTATCGAGACCATCTACCAGGACTCAGCGCTGGTGCCGCAACTGTCGATCGCCCGCAACCTGTTTCTCGGTCGCGAACCGATCAAGGGGCCGCGCCTGCTCAACAGGCTCGACCACGATGCGATGAACGAGGTGGCGCGCAGCCTGTTGAAACGCGTCGGCATCACCAAGGACATCCCGCCGAATACGCCGATAGGCGCTCTGTCGGGTGGCGAACGCCAGGCGGTGGCCATCGCGCGCGCCATGCATTTCGAAAGCAGCCTGATCGTGCTCGACGAGCCGACCAACAATCTGGGCGTGGCCGAAACGCAAGGCGTGCTGCGCTTCGTGCGCGAGGTGCGCGACACTGGTCACTCCTGCATCTTCATCGCCCACAACATCCACCACGTTTTCCAGGTGGTCGACCGGATCGTCGTCATG
>NZ_JBFUKO010000547.1:0-3637 GCF_056400805.1 Aminobacter sp. P4_H6_2 | reverse complement strand
GACCAGGACCAGTCCATCGACTTCTGCGAGAAGCTGTTTGCCGGCACGCTCGAAGGCCACAAATTGATGACCAATGCGCGCCATCTGCGCGGCTCGGCCTGGCTGAATTTCGGCCGCCTGATCTGCGACAAGTGGAGCCATTTCAATGGCCAAAGCCATGTCGTTTTGATGGGCGACAGCGCGCACACCGCACATTTCGCCATCGGTTCGGGCACCAAGCTCGCCATCGACGACGCCATAGAACTGACCCGCCAATTCGATATCTTCGGCCACGACAAGGCCAGCATTCCGGCCGTGCTCGAAGCCTATGAGGACGTGCGTCGCGTCGACGTTGCCCGCATCCAGAACGCCGCACGCAATGCGATGGAGTGGTTCGAGGTCGTCGGCACGCGTTATGCCGACACGCTGGAGCCCGAGCAGTTCATGTATTCGATGCTGACGCGCTCGCAGCGCATCAGCCATGAAAACCTGCGCTTGCGCGACAAGGACTGGCTCGAGGGCTACGAGCGCTGGTTCGCCGAGCGTGCCGGTGTCGTTCCCGCGCCCAACGGTTCGGTGCCGCCGCCGATGTTCACGCCCTTCACCATTCGCGGCTTGACGCTGAAGAACCGTATCGTGATGTCGCCGATGGCGATGTATTCGGCGACCGACGGCCTGCCCAACGACTTCCATCTCGTCCACATGGGCTCGCGCGCCATGGGCGGCGCGGCCCTTGTGTTCCCCGAGATGACCTGCGTGTCGCCAGACGCGCGCATCACGCCCGGCTGCCTTGGCCTGTGGAACGACGAGCAGGCGCAGGCCTTCAAGCGCATCGTCGATTTCGTCCATCACCAGACACCGGCCAAGATCGGCATCCAGATCGGACATGCCGGTCGCAAGGGCGCGACAAGGGTTCCTTGGGAAGGCATCGACCAGCCGGTGATCGAAGGCGGCTGGCCTTTGATTTCGGCATCCGCCCTGCCCTACCTCAAGCATTCCGACATGCCGCGCGAAATGACCCGGGAGGACATGGATCGTGTAACAGCCGATTTCGTCCGCTCCACCGAGATGGCGGCCGAACTTGGCTTCGACATTCTCGAACTGCACGCAGCCCACGGCTATCTCTTGTCGAGCTTCTTGTCGCCGCTGACCAATCTGCGCGACGACGAATATGGCGGCAGCCACGAAAACCGCGCCCGTTTCCCGCTCGAAGTGTTCCGCGCTGTCCGTGCGGCGTGGCCGCAAGACAAGCCGATCTCGGTGCGTCTGTCCACTCACGACTGGTACGAGGGTGGCAACACGCCCGAGGACGCAGCGATCTTCGCGCGCATGTTCAAGGAAGCCGGCGCCGACATGATCGACTGCTCGTCAGGCCAGGTGGTGAAGGAAGAGCAGCCGGTCTATGGCCGCCTGTTCCAGACACCGTTCTCCGACAAGATCCGCAACGAGATCCAGGTGCCGACGATTGCCGTGGGTGCGATCTCGGAGGCCGACCACGCCAATTCGATCATCGCTGCCGGCCGCGCCGATCTTTGCGCCGTCGCCCGTCCGCATCTCGCCGACCCGTCCTTCGTCATGCATGAAGCGGCGAAGATCGGTTACGCTGAACAGGCCTGGCCGAAGCAGTATCATTCGGCCCGCGCGCAATATGTGAACAACCTCGCCCGCGCCGCGGCAGCCGCACCCACAGGCAAGGCATGAGCAATCGGGGCAAGAACGGGCGTCACGCTTTAGTCACCGGCGCAGGCAGCGGCATCGGCCGCGCCATTGCGCTGGCGTTGGCGGCCGATGGCCTGCGCGTCAGCCTGTGCGGGCGACGCGCGGCCCCACTTGAAGCCGTTTGCGCCGAGATCGCTGCCGCTGGCGGCGAAGCCTTTGTACACGATAGCTTTGACGTCACCGACGCACAGTCGGTTGAGGCAGGCATCGCCAAGGCCGTGACCCAGGCGGGTGACATCGCCGTGCTGGTCAACTGTGCCGGCGAAGCGCCGTCGGCGCCGTTCGACAAGACCGACCTTGCGATGTGGAACCGGGTGATCGGCATCAATCTGACCGGCACGTTCCTGGTCACACAGGCAGCACTTGCCTCGGTCAAACGCGCCGGCAATGGCCGCATCATCAATGTCGCCAGCACTGCCGGCCTGACCGGATATCCCTACGTCTCCGCCTACTGCGCCTCCAAGCATGGCGTGATCGGCATGACGCGTGCCTTGGCGCTCGAACTCGCCCGCACTGACGTGACCGTCAACGCCGTCTGCCCTGGGTTCACCGACACACCTCTGCTCGACGGTGCCGTCGAAACGATCAGCGGCAAGACAGGCCGCACGGCGGATGAAGCGCGTGCAAGCCTTGCCCGGTCCAACCCGCAGGGACGACTGGTCACGCCGCAGGAAGTTGCCAACACGGTGCTTTGGCTCGCCTCCGAAAAGGCAACCGCCATCACTGGCCAGGCGATCCCGGTCGCCGGCGGCGAAATACTGGGAGGGTGAGCAGGCAGGCTACGGGAAATGGTGCTGACGCCGCTCGCATCTTTGCAGGTCCGGCAAACAGGAATTGATACCAGGCAAACCTAATCAACGGGGAGGTAGACATGGCAGGAAATCTCGAAAAGGGAATTACGCGCGACGGTCACGGCTTTGAGGGTAAGCAGTGGAACATTCTCGGTCAGATCTATTTTCCGAAAGCGATTTGCGACGCGACATTCGCCTTTGAAACAAACAGCGCGCCTGGTCAGTTCGTTCCCGTGCATATCCATCCGACGCAGGATGAATTTATCCTGGTGCAGGAAGGCGAACTCGATCTGAAGCTCGACGGCCAATGGTTCAAAGCCAAGGCTGGAGAYCTAGTGCGGATGCCGCGCGGTATTCCGCATGGCTATTTCAATAAATCCGACAAGCCGACGCGGGCGCTGTTTTGGGTTTCTCCGGCGGGGATGCTCGAGGAATTGTTCAGCAAGCTCGACAACCTCGGCGATCCCGAAGAGGTCGTGAAGATTTCTGCCGCGCATGAAGTGGATTTCCTTCCACCGTCAGCGAACGACTAAGCAAGCCAAAGATAGCGACAGGAGCGATCCGTGACCAACCCGATGCAGGACAAGAAGCGTCCGTTCAAGGACCACAAGGCCAAGCACTTCCTGTTTGAGACCGATGCCGACGGCCGGGTCGCCACCATCACGCTCAATCGTCCGGAGAAGAAGAACCCGCTGACCTTCGAAAGCTACGAGGAACTCACCGATCTGTTCCGTTCGCTGGCACGCGCCAGCGACGTGCGCGCCGTCGTTCTGACCGGGGCCGAAAACAACTTCTCCTCCGGCGGCGATGTCTTCGACATCATCGAGCCGCTGACGCGCATGTCGATGCCCGACCTGCTCGATTTCACCCGCATGACCGGCGATCTGGTCCGCCAGATCCGCACCTGTCCGCAACCAGTCATCGCGGCCGTCGACGGCATCTGCGCCGGTGCGGGTGCGATCCTTGCCATGTCGGCCGACTTCCGCGTCGCCACGCCCGAGGCCAAGACCGCCTTCCTGTTTACCAGGGTTGGCCTCGCCGGCGCCGACATGGGCGCCTGCGGTATCCTTCCGCGTATCATCGGCCAGGGCCGCGCCGCCGAGCTTCTGTTCACCGGCCGTTCGATGTCCGCCGCCGAAGGTCACAAC
>NZ_JBFUKO010000546.1:0-3653 GCF_056400805.1 Aminobacter sp. P4_H6_2 | reverse complement strand
CCCTAGGCTTGTGGAGTTCTCCGCACGCATTCCGCCAAGGTTCAAGCTAAGAGGCCTTTCGGGCAAACACTTGCTGAAGATGGCGGCCCAGGGTCTTGTGCCCGAGACGATCATCAAGCGCCCAAAGCAACCTTACCGGGCGCCCGAGAGCGTGTCTTTTGCCGGGACCGGCGGCTACGTCAGCGAGCGGCTATCGTCCGCAGCACTTGCCGATGCCGGCCTGTTCAATCCGCGCACGACCGGCAAGCTGGTCGAGAAATGCCTGAACAAGCAAGCCGCCGGCTTTCGCGACAACGCGGCATTCGTGGGTGTCTTGTCGACACAGCTCTGGGTCGACCGCTTTGCCGGCAAGCAGCCTGCCGTTTCCGAAGAAACGGCCATCCTGACGTGAACCCCTGGAACAATGCCATGACCGAAACCACCAATGCCGAAATCCGCAGCTTCATCATCGAGAATTTTCTGTTTGGCGACGAGAGCACCCCACTCACCGACGACATGTCGCTCATAGAAAACGATCTGATCGACTCGACCGGCATCCTCGAACTCGTCGCATTCCTGGAGCAGCGTTTCGCAGTCACAGTCGCCGATGCCGATATTGTTCCGGCCAACCTCGACTCCATAGCCAAGATCAGCGCCTTCGTCGGCGGCCGCCTCGCCGCCCAGTCGGCCTAGCCCGTCGTTATGCGCGTTGAGGAGTTCCTGCGCGAAAGCGCGTGCAAACATCCCGCCAAGACCGCACTGGTCGCTGGCGCGCGCAGGTTGAGCTACGCCCAGCTCGACGACCTGTCGGATCGTTTGGCCTCAGCGCTGCACATCAAGGGCGTCGCGCGCGACGACCGCGTTCTGGTCTTCATGGACAACTGTCCCGAGGCAGTGATCTCGATCTTTGCGGTGCTCAAGGCCGGCGCGGTGGTGGTACCCATCAATGCCTCGGTGAAGGCCGATCGCCTTGGCTTTTTGATGCGCGACTGCCGCGCAAGTGCGGTTCTGACGCTGGCCCGGCTCCACGCCGTCGCATCCGACGCCGCGCGCGACGCACCGGATCTCCGTCTGATCGTGGTGTCTGGGGATACCGCCTTGGGAGAAGCCGTCTCCTTTGAGGCCTGCCTTGAAAAAGCACCCACACTGCCCGCGCATGGTGGCATCGATATCGATCTGGCGATGCTGATCTACACGTCCGGCTCCACGGGAGAACCCAAGGGCGTCATGATGAGCCATCGCAATGTCGAGGCAGCGGCTTCGTCGATCGCGACCTATCTGGTTGCCAGCGCTGACGACATCGTTCTCAGCGCGTTGCCGCTGGCTTTCAGCTACGGGTTCTACCAGCTGATCGTGACAGTCCGCAGCGGCGGAACGCTTATTCTCGAAAAGTCATTCGCCTATCCCTATGCGGTGCTCGAAGTGATGCGTACCGAACGCGCGACAACGCTGCCGCTGGTGCCGACCATGGCCGCGATGCTGTTGCAGATGAAGGGTCTTGGCCCAGAAACGCTGCCTGACCTCCGCACCATTACAAATGCTGCTGCTTCCTTGCCACCCGACCACATCGGCAAGCTGCAGGTGCTGTTTCCGGCGGCGCGAATTTATTCGATGTACGGCCAGACCGAATGTGCCCGCTGCACCTACCTGCCGCCTGAGGCGCTTTCCAAGCGGCCTGAATCGGTCGGCGTCGCCATTCCGGGCACCGAATTGTTCATCGTGAATGAGGACGATGTCGAGGTCGGGCCTGATATGCCAGGGGAGCTCGTGGTTCGCGGGCCGCATGTGATGCAGGGCTACTGGGAGAATGACCAAGAAACCGCTCGCGCGCTTCGGCCTGGCCGTCGCCCCTGGGAGAAGGTGCTGTTCACCGGCGACCTCTTCAGCCGCGACGAGGATGGGTTTTTCTATTTCGTTGCCCGCAAGGACGACATCATCAAGTCGCGCGGCGAGAAAGTGGCTCCAAGGCGGGTGGAGGCGGTGCTCCATGATTGCCCCGGTATCGCCGAGGCTCTGGTTGTCGGTATCGCCGATCCGGTCTTGGGCCAGGCGATTCATGCCATTGTGGTGCCCTCCGACCCTGACCTGACGCAGCGCGACGTGCTGCGCTTTTGCGCCCGGCGGCTCGAAGATTTCATGGTCCCCAAGACAGTGGAATTCCGCGACAGCCTGCCTAAGACCGATAGTGGAAAGCCCAGCCGGCGTCTGGCGGCGGCGATGATGGAGACCAAATGATGCGCGCGACGAGTGATCAAGAGACGAGCGGACTGTTCTCGGTGGCCGCGCTCGATATCGATTGCGCAGCTGAAGCCGACAGAATCGCCACAACCATGCGCGCACAAGTGCGCGGCTTGAAGCGGCGCGGATATGTGCTTGGCCTGTCGGGCGGCATCGATTCCAGTGTCTGCGCGGCCCTCGCTGTTCGGGCGTTTGGCGCAGCAAATGTCTTCTGCATCTTCATGCCGGAGCACGATTCCGATCCGGAAAGCCTGCGGCTCGGACGTGCGGTCGCAGCCACATATGGCATCGAGGCCGTGATCGAGGATATCGGCCCGATGCTTGAAGCCATGCGCTGCTACGAGCGCCGCGATGCCTGCATCCGCGAGGTGGTGCCGGACTTCGGCCCCGGCTGGACGTCGAAGATCGTCTTCGCCAACGCGCTGACGACCGGTGGCTACAACATCTCCTCGCTGGTCGTTCGCGCGCCCGACGGCAAGACCGAAAAACACCGCCTGCCAGCACCGACCTATCTGGGTATCGTCGCGGCCACGAACATGAAGCAGCGCACGCGCAAACAGATGGAATATTACCACGCCGACCGCCTGAACTACGCGGTGATCGGGACGCCCAACCGGCTGGAATATGATCAGGGCTTCTTCGTCAAGAATGGCGATGGCGCTGCCGACATCAAGCCGATCGCACATCTCTACAAGTCGCAGGTTTATCAGTTGGCTGCCTRTCTCGGCGTGCCCGAGGAAATTCGGCAAAGACCGCCGACGACCGATACCTATTCGCTGCCCCAGACGCAGGAAGAGTTCTACTTCGCCGTGCCTTATGCCCAGATGGACCTGTGCCTCTATGGCCTCAACAACGGCTGGAGTGCCACCGACACGGCGAAGGCGGTCTCGCTGACCGATGAACAGGTTGCCTCAATCTGGCAGGACATCGCGGCCAAGCGAAAAGCTGCGCGCTATCTTCATCAGCAACCACTGCTGGTCGAAGCATGATGCAAGCGTAGCAACATTGGCGGCTCTGTGGCCTCTTCTGCCGGGATGCGCAAAGCACTCGATTTCGATGGAGTGCGCCTGGAAGGTCGATATCAGGCTCGCCCGAACGGGGTAATCGCCGAGTAGGCCGCGCGGCTGCTACATCACTGCCCGTGGCGTTGGCAGCCGGTGAGGCCGCATGCTTTTCAATATTCAGGTTTTGCGCGGCCTCGCGGCCATTCTTGTCGTTTGGATCCACGCCCAGTGGTTCATCCCGGTGGATTACGTGCCGGTGACGATCAGCCATTTCGGCTATGGCGGTGTCGATCTTTTCTTCGTCATCAGTGGATTCATCATGGTCCATACGACGCAAGACAAGCAGGTGAATCCATATAAATTCATCAAGAATAGGCTAACTAGGATTTGCCCTCTATATTATGGAGTTACCCTTTTTGTATTCATTTTGAG
>NZ_JBFUKO010000545.1:0-3664 GCF_056400805.1 Aminobacter sp. P4_H6_2 | reverse complement strand
CCTCGCTCAACAAATGGTATGGCACCTTCCATGTGTTGAAGGAGRTCAACCTCACCATACAAAGYGGGTCTCGCGTCGTGATCTGCGGACCGTCAGGTTCGGGCAAATCCACCCTGATCCGCTGCCTGAACGGGCTTGAAGCCTATCAGCAGGGCACCGTGACCCTGGGCACGATCCGGCTGGGCGACCACGCCAAGGAGACAACTCTCGCCCGCCGCCAGACCGGCATGGTGTTTCAGAGCTTCAACCTGTTTCCGCATCTGACTGTTTTGTCGAACTGTACCCTGGCCTTGCGGCGGGTTCTTCGCATGCCGCGCAACGAAGCCGAGAGCCTGGCGCGCCATTTCCTCGAAAAGGTCCGCATTCCCGAACAGGCGCACAAATACCCCGCGCAACTGTCGGGCGGACAGCAGCAACGCGTGGCGATCGCCCGTGCATTGTGCATGAACCCGCGCCTGATGCTGTTTGACGAGCCAACCTCGGCACTCGATCCCGAGATGGTCAAGGAGGTGCTCGATGTCATGACCGGGCTCGCCCACGAGGGCATGACGATGATCTGCGTCACCCATGAGATGGGTTTTGCCCGTGAGGTTGCCGACCAGGTCGTGTTCATGGATCAGGGCAGCATTGTCGAACAAGCCTCGCCGGTGGCTTTCTTTTCGACACCCAATCATCCCCGCGCCCGCTCCTTTCTCAACACGCTGTTGCATTGACGAGGGTGGTTTGACGAGGAGGGAGGGATCAGTGGCAAACGACACACGCATCTGGACGGACGTCGATTTTGACAAGGACGGCAAGCAGATCAGTTGTCTGCGGCTGCCGTTTTCGAGCCACCGCTCCGCCTATGGCACCATTCCGATCCCCATTGTCTGCATCAAGAACGGCAACGGGCCGACCGCCCTGCTTGTCGCTGGCAATCACGGCGATGAGTATGAGGGCCAGGTTGCGCTGGGCAAACTCGCCCGGCAGGTTGAAGCAAGCGAGCTTTGCGGCCGCATCATCATCCTGCCGGCACTGAATTATCCCGCGGTCGACGCCGGCAGACGGGTGTCGCCGCTCGACCAGGGCAATCTCAATCGGATGTTTCCCGGCGACGCCAATGGCACCCCAACTCAGATAATCGCCCACTACGTCGCACAGGTGCTTCTGCCTCTCACCGACATCGTCATCGACCTGCACTCCGGCGGCACGTCGCTCTTCTATCTGCCGTGCTGCCTGATCCGTACCGGCAAGWCTGAAACCGAAACGGCACAGCTCATCGAACTGATGCATGTCTTTGGCGCCCCCATCGGCTCGATCAGCGACGGYTCWGGYGGCGGYGGCGCSACCACACTSTCAGCGACWGCYCARRTGCTMGGYATTCCAGCCYTGACGACCGAACTCGGTGGGGGTGCGACGATGTCACGCCAGGGCGAAACCCTTGCGCGAGACGGYGTGCTGCGTGTGCTGAAACATATGGGAATCCTGCCCSGYGCCATCGTCGAACCGGCGGAGCAAACACGATTGATGCGGGTCGATGGCAGGCTAGCCYTCACCTATGCGCCCGTCAGAGGCATCTTCGAGCCAGCTAGCGAAATCGGCGACACCGTCACCGCTGGCCAATGCGCGGGCGTCATCCATCCGATAGCGGGGTCACATGAGCCCGCAACGCTCATCCGATTCACCCAGTCCGGCCTTGTCGCCTGCCGCCGCGCGCCGGCCCTCACATCTGCTGGAGACTGCCTATTTAAGCTGGTGACCGATGTCGAGCGTTTATGACGCTGGTCGATCGCGGATGACAATGCCTCCAACGATGTCAACAGGGTCTGGCGTCGACCTCATCACCCAGGTTGGATAGGCGCTCGCTGCCTCCTTTCCTCACAATCTGTCAATCGCCATTTTTGGCGATATCCTCGGTTTTCCCATTGCCCTAGTAAGTAGTCCGCAATTTGCTGGGGGGGATGGATGAAGCCGGATTCTTCTGAGTGGCACAGCTCGCAGGCTTATGACTTCATCGGAAAGATCCCAGCGGACGCACTTGCCTGGGAATTCCTAAGAAGGAATCCAGCCTACCAGCAAGAGTTCGCAGACATCCACAATGAAGGTTTCACGCCTTCCTCCTCCGCGAAAAGGCTGCAGAGACGGTGGGGGCTGCGATTTCCCAGCCAATCCTGAGCGACCGGCGGCAAAGCAGCCGGTTTACTGGACACCAGAGGTCGACCCCGGCGTCATCCTGCTCGTCAATACTCCGCCGCTTTTGTCGGAGGATTCCGACGTCCAGGCCGCTTTACCGCCGGCAGTTTCACAACGTGACGAATTCGGAGAGCATAAGCGCAATTTGTCCGCAGCAAATGGCTGGCAGATCGCGCTTGTTCATGGCACCGACAGCACGCGCCCCCTAGCAGCAATAGTGCCCCTCGACGCCAAGGCACTCGAACGACTTTCATCGGTCGACAGGTTTATAAGATCRCTCAAGGGACGCAGCGTACGGGACCCGCGGCTGACGTCATCACAACGGACTCGACTTGCTCGCATGCTTCGCGCCCTCGACGGCCGCATTGAAGGCGCCTCTCATTTCGAAATAGCCCATGTGCTGTTCGGCTCGCGCTTTGTCATCGCAGCGGAATGGCAAGAGTCACCATTTCGCTATGCAACGCTTCGCCTCATACGTGACGGCCACAAGATGATCGATGGCGGCTACCGCCAGTTGCTAAGGTTCCGCCGTCGCGGCTCCTGAGCTCTGGTCGGCAAGTCTGGCGGCATATGTGCGAAATTAGCCCCCGCTCATTTGGCACCTGAATAGCGCTTTATCCCCTTCTCCATCATCACCCGTGTCCGCGGCTCGATCTCAACGGCATTCACAAACGTGATGGAGACATCAGATGAACTGTCGAAACGCCGGCTTGCCTCCGCGCTTTCTGCGCACCAAGGAAGCGGCCACTTTCCTCAGTCTCTCCTCGCGCACCTTCGAAAAGCATCGCACCTATGGAACCGGTCCCGCCTATCGCAAGCTTGGCGGCCGCGTTGTGTACGCCATCGACGATCTCGAAGCCTGGGCCGATCGCGGCGCGGTGACGTCCACCTCCGATCCCCGCGGCACAATCCTGCCCGCCAAGCGCTACCCGACCCCGCCTCCGGCCCAGGCCGGTCGATACGCCGCTTATCGCGCGGCGATTCCCTTTTGTCGGTCCAGACTCGCCCAGCTTTGGAACGCAAACAGCTCGATCTGTTCCCCGCGATGCGCAAGACTCATTGCCTATCCCTTCTTTTCCCTCGCAGAATCCAAACGCGTCGCGACTTCAAGGCCGGCAGCGAAGCCGAAGGCAAATTGGCCTACTCGCAACGCATTCAGGAAATCCGGCCGATCGTCAGCGGCTGTTGAACTGTCGTTGGGCTACTCGCAAGAAAGCGGTTTACCGATTGGAAAAAAGCCAAGTTGATGACCTGCTCAAGTCGAGCCTTAGCCCTGAAGGAACGTAGACTGCCAACACAAATTGATGCAGAAAATCAACGATGAGGAACGCTAAGGCAATTACCGTTTGCTTTCCCTTCATCGGCGACCTTTTTGGTGGCAGTCACCTGTCTGCGCTTGGCTTGATAAAAAATCTCGACCGGTCGCGCTTTACGCCGCTGGTTGTACTGCAACTCCCCGACGGGCCAGTCGCCGAAATCTTCAGGCGAGAAG
>NZ_JBFUKO010000544.1:0-3679 GCF_056400805.1 Aminobacter sp. P4_H6_2 | reverse complement strand
ACTAGAGGCACGTGTCAAATTAAAAGCGATTTGAGGCTTCGAAATTAATGGCAATGGAGGCTAGCGATGTTGCCAGACCTTCACCGCAGAAATCACGAAGATAAGGGAAAGCATCGGCAAAGGCACGGGGCTAGGCACAATGCCTAGTAACCTCCCACCGATCAAACTGCCAACGATTGAACCTGCGGCCATAATCATCAGAAAAGTCCGTTTAGGTCTCAGGACCGAGAAGCTCTGATCCCTGCTGTAGCGTGCAAAACCAGCGATCATGGTTGGAAGGCTGACAGCCAGCGAGATACTTCCTGCCAATTTGATGTCGGCACCAAAGAGCAAGACCTATGTTTGTATCAGCAGTTCGCCGCCCGCCAGCCTGGGCCGCCGTGAGGAATGGCAAAGCCGCAAAAGACCTGCCGCCGCACAAGATATCGAAAAGCGCACCGATCCCTCCCTCTCGTTTTCTCGCCTGGAGCGGTCTGGCTTCGCAGGCCTGAAATTACTTTAGACTTAAAAGTTTTTTTATGGAAAGCTTGTTCCCGCGAGCATTCGCACCGGGACGGCGGCGAACACGTTCGATGCCTGCGGGAATGGGCAAATCAAAACCGGGCGGAGGGGCTCATGTATGATGCGATTGTCGTAGGTGCAGGCCACAATGGCCTCGCTGCGGCCATACACCTCGCCTCGCGCGGCTGGAAAATTGCGGTCATCGAGCAGGCCGTCGAGGCCGGCGGCGCGGTCAAGACCCGCGAGGTGACGTTGCCTGGCTTCCGTCACGACCTTTGCGCCATGAATCTTTCCATGTTCGCAGGGTCCGCCTTTTTTGCGGACTACAAGGACGAACTGGTCGCACATGGACTGGAACTGGCGCCGGTGTCGGATACGTTTGCGTCTGCCTTTCCCGATGGCGGCTGGTTGGGCGTCAGCGCGAGCCTGGAAGAGACCGCATTGCGCATTGCAGCCATGTCGCCGAAGGATGCCGAGGCGTGGCGGACGATGTTCGCCAAATTCGGCGAGCAGGCGCCGCATATTTTCGGCCTGCTCGGTGCCGAGATGCCTTCGCTGAAAACCGCAAGGGTTGCCTGGAATGCCTGGCGTGCTTTGGGAACCGGCGGACTCTACGACATGGCGCGCATGTTGCTCGCCACACCTCGCGATTTCCTCGACGCGCATTTTGAGAGCGCGAAGGTGAAGGCCATGATGGCCGCATGGGGCTTGCATCTGGATTTCGCGCCCGACACGGCGGGCGGCGCGCTGTTCCCCTATCTGGAATCGATGGCGAACCAGGCTTTCGGAATGGTCATTGGCAAGGGCGGAGCTGATACGATCATTCGCGCGATGAGTTCGCTTCTCAAGGCGAAGGGCGGCGAGATCATCCTCGGCACGGCGGTCGAACGAATTGAAACCGACCGTAAACGCGCGACGGGCGTTAGGCTTGCCGATGGCCGCGTTTTGCGGGCAAGCCGCGCCGTTGTCGCCAATGCGCATCCGCAGCTTGTCTTTGGCAAACTCCTGCCCGATGACCCGGACCGCGTATCTTTCGACACCAGAATTGCCGGCTTTCGCGCTGGCCCCGGAACGATGATGCTTCATCTCGCACTGGACAGTCTGCCGGACTGGAAGGCTGGTGAAGATCTCCAACGCTTCGCCTACGTGCATCTTGCGCCCGAGATGGGCCTCATGGCACGAACCTATGCGGAAGCCGCGGGCGGATTGCTGCCACGGGAACCTGTGCTGGTTGTCGGCCAGCCCACAGCGGTCGACGCAAGTCGGGCTCCGGCGGGCAAGCATGTGCTCTGGGTGCAGGTGCGGGTGGTGCCGGCGGAGATTCTCGGCGATGCTGCCGGAACCATCGCCGCGCGTTCATGGGACGAAGCCAAGGATGCTTATGCGGAACGGGTTCTCGATCTGCTCGATACCTACGCGCCGGGGGTTCGCTCCAAGATTCTCGGGCGAGCTGTGTTCTCTCCCGTGGATCTCGAACGCGAAAACCCGAACCTCATCGGCGGTGACAATTTGTCGGGTAGCCACCGGCTCGATCAGAACTTCATGTTCAGGCCTGTCGCAGGCTGGTCCCGCTACAGGACGCCGATAGAAAAGCTCTATCTCTGCGGCGCTTCGACATGGCCAGGCGCCGGCACAGGGGCAGGATCGGGCTACCTGCTCGGCCGGAAATTGGCCGGCAAGTAACCCGCATAAAGCAATGTCTACTTGAGCGAGGAGCCCAGCAGGAAACCGGAGCCGCCGCCCAATCCCGGCCCGGGATGGGTGGATGCGCCAATGTGGTAAAGCGCCGGAACATGCGTCCGATGGTTGACCGAATTCTTGAGCGGACGCCAGAGAAAGAACTGGTCGATGCCGCAATAGCCACCATAGGGGTCGCCACCTACAAGGTTGACATTCAGCGCTTCAAGATCAGCCGGTGAGTAGCTGCGACGCGCCAGCACGGTTTCGCGGAAGCCTTCGATATGGGTCGCAAGAATATGCTCGATGCGGTCGGCGAATTTTTCCCTGACAGGCTCGGTCCAGCGACCGTCCTTAGGCGTTTCGATCAAGCCCGCCGCGTCACCTTTAAGCAAACGCGGCACTTCAGGCAGTTGCAGCCACAGGATCGCCTTGCCTTCCGGAGCGCGTCCCGGATCGAGCGCTGTCGGTTGACCGACGCAGATCGTCGAAATGGCGGGCAGCATGCCACGCTCAGCCTCGTTGGAGGCGCGTGAGACGCCGTCGAGACCAGGGGTCAGATGGATGAGCGCAACCTTGTCGAGACCATCCGCCTTCCATCGCGGCGGCTGTGACAGCGCGTAGTGAATCTGCATGTTGCCCTTGCCATAGCGATAGGCGGTGACGCCATCCGCGACGGCGGAAGGAAGCTGCTTGCCGGCAAGCAATCGGTCATAGAGCTGGTTCGGCGTAACCGAGCAGATGACACCCTTTGCTGCGTGTAGCGTCGTGCCGTCGGAAAGCCGCACGCCTTTTGCGGCGCCGCCGCCATCAAGCACGATCGCCTCGACATCCGCGCCTGTCTTCACCATGCCATGCTGGTCTTCGATGAGGCGCTTGAAGGCGGCAACGAGATTCTGGGTCCCTCCCTTCACGATCGGACAGCCGGCGGCTTCAACAGCAAATGCAATCACCTTGGCCATTTGCGCCGAATAGGCGCTTTCAGGACCAAGTCCGGAATGCAGCACCCACGGCGCCCATAGCGCTTGCGTCACCTCCGACCGGTAGGTGGTTTCGAGATGAGCCCGCGCCGTCTCCAGCGCCACGCCGAAGAAGGACGCCATGGCGCGCGGGCCCCGCCGCCAGGTCTCCTTCAGCACCGTTTTCAGCATGCCACCGGACCAGAGAGAACCACCGAGCAGCGAGAAAACAAACGGCGCATCGGCACCCATGCCCTCCATCACCTTGGCGAAGCGCCCGCCGTCGCCCTCGGCCAGACCATCGAACAAGGCGATATTGCGCGCCCGTTCGGTTGAGAACACCGCCGCCCGGCCATCGGGCAGCAGCACGGCGGTCGGCGTATCGGTGGTCGCGATCTCGAGGCCGCGCGCATGCAGATCTTTGCCGAGCGCTGCATAGGCCGGCGAGAGAAGAAACAGGACGACGGTCGTTGCCATCACATCATGGACAAAGCCGGGCGCCGTAATTTCTTCGGTACGCAGGCAGCCGCCGAGCCTGTCGT
>NZ_JBFUKO010000543.1:0-3682 GCF_056400805.1 Aminobacter sp. P4_H6_2 | reverse complement strand
GTGCAGGCTTCATGCTTGAATTGCGCGGCCTTTCAGGTTAAGGCACGCGCTAGCTTTCCGTCAAATCCATGCATGAAAGGGGCACTTCATGGCCCGCGTAACCGTTGAAGACTGCATTGACAAGGTCGACAACCGCTTTGAGCTCGTTCTGCTCGCCGGTCATCGCGCCCGCCAGATCTCGCAGGGCGCCCAGATCACGCTTCCTCGCGACAACGACAAGAACCCGGTCGTTGCGCTGCGCGAAATCGCTGAAGAAATGCTTTCGCCCGACGATCTCAAGGAAGACCTGATCCATTCGATGCAGAAGCATGTCGAAATCGACGAGCCGGAGCCCGAGGCTCCCGAGCCCGCCGACCAGGCCACCGCTTCCGCCGTCGACAGCAACGAAGCCGAAGAAAACATCAACTTCGACCGCATGTCGGAAGAAGACCTGCTCGCCGGCATCGAGAGCCTTGTCGCTCCCGAAAAGAGCGACGACTACTGAGACCTGTTGAGAATTCTACCCTGCCGGCCACCTGACGCGGCTTTCTGCGCTTCCGGTGCTCACGGACCCGAAAGTCCGCTCCGCTCCGGTTCTTGAAAGCCACGCCATCTGACTCGGCAGGGCGAATTCTCAAAAAGGTCTCGCGTCGCGTCAAAACGCGCGCCAAACCGGCCAACGGGCACTTCCGCGCCGCCACATCAGTGGTTATCTATCACATGCGTCGCAAGCCCTTGCGGCGCATGATTCATTTCGAGTTCCAGGAAGCTGCCCATGATGCGTCAGTATGAGCTTGTCGAGCGCGTCCAGCGCTACAAGCCTGACGTCAACGAGGCGCTGCTCAACAAGGCCTATGTCTACGCCATGCAAAAGCATGGCCATCAGAAGCGTGCGTCGGGCGATCCGTATTTTTCGCACCCGCTTGAAGTGGCGGCGATCCTCACCGACATGCATCTCGACGAGGCGACGATCGCGGTCGCCCTGCTGCACGACACGATCGAAGACACCAGCGCGACCCGCGACGAGATCGACGAGCTGTTCGGTCCCGACATCGGCAAGCTGGTCGAGGGGCTGACCAAGCTCAAGAAACTCGACCTCGTTTCCAAGAAGGCCGAGCAGGCGGAAAACCTGCGCAAGCTTTTGCTGGCGATCTCCGAAGACGTGCGCGTGCTTTTGGTCAAGCTCGCCGACCGTTTGCACAACATGCGCACGCTGCACCATGTGCCCGAGGGCAAGCGCCTGCGCATCGCCGAAGAGACGATGGACATCTATGCGCCGCTGGCCGGCCGCATGGGCATGCAGGGCATGCGCGAGGAGCTGGAAGAGCTCGCTTTCCGCTACATCAATCCGGAGGCCTACCGCACCGTCACCGAGCGGCTGGCCGAAATGTCCGAGCGCAGCAAGGGTGTGCTCGTCGACATCGAAAAGGCGCTGTCGGCGCAGTTCGAGAAATATGACATCAAGGCTGATGTGACGAGCCGGCAGAAGAAGCCGTGGTCGGTGTTCCGCAAGATGGAGACCAAGGCGCTGTCGTTCGAGCAGCTGTCAGACATTTTCGGCTTCCGCGTGGTCGTCGACTCCGTTGCCGATTGCTATCGCGCGCTGGGCGCGATCCACACCACCTGGTCGATGGTGCCGGGGCGCTTCAAGGATTACATCTCGACGCCCAAGCAAAACGATTATCGCTCGATCCACACCACCATCGTCGGCCCCTCGCGCCAGCGCATCGAGCTGCAGATCCGCACCCGCGAGATGAACAGGATCGCCGAATACGGTGTCGCGGCGCACTCGATCTACAAGGACAACGTCACCAAGACCAACGGTGCTGGCCACTCAATCTCTAAGGAAACCAACGCCTATGCCTGGCTCAGGCGGACGATCGAGCAGCTCGCCGATGGCGACTCCGAGGATTTCCTCGAAAACACCAAGCTCGAGCTGTTCCAGGACCAGGTCTTCTGCTTCACCCCCAAGGGCATGCTGATCGCCCTGCCGCGCGGGGCTACGCCGATCGATTTTGCCTATGCGGTGCATACCGATGTCGGCGACACCTGCGTCGGCGCCAAGGTCAACGGTCGGGTGATGCCGCTGGTGACCGAGCTCAAGAACGGCGACGAGGTCGAGATCATCCGCTCCAAGGCCCAGGTGCCGCCGGCGGCGTGGGAATCGATCGTGGTCACCGGCAAGGCGCGCTCGGCGATCCGCAGGGCGACCAAGAACGCCATCCGCAAGCAGTATTCGGGGCTGGGTACCCGCATCCTCGAACGTACCTTCGAGCGTGCCGGCAAGAAGTTCTCCAAGGACAGTTTGAAGTCTGTGCTGCACCGGCTGGCGCGCAAGGACATCGAGGATGTGCTGGCGTCTGTCGGCCGCGGCGAGCTGGCGTCAAATGATGTCGTCCGCGCTGTCTTCCCCGACTACAAGGAAGAGCGCGTCACCCACCCGCCGAAGCCGCGCGAGGAAGGCTGGTCGAAGATCCGCAATGCCGCCGGCATGCTGTTCCAGATCCCTGGCCGTTCGTCGGCGCAGCGCAAGGAAAGCAAGGCGCAAGGGGCTGCCGTGCCAATCCGTGGTGTCGGCGGCGACCTGCCGGTACGCTTTGCACCCGAAGGGGCCGTGCCCGGCGACCGCATCGTCGGCATCATGCAGCCCGGCTCGGGCATCACCATCTATCCGATCCAGTCGCCGTCGCTGATGGCCTTCGACGATCAGCCTGAGCGCTGGATCGACGTGCGCTGGGACCTCGACGAGGGCTCGAAGGAGCGCTTTCCGGCGCGGCTTTCGGTGACGGCGATCAACGCGCCGGGCTCGCTCGCCGACATTGCCCAGGTGGTGGCGGCCAACGACGCCAACATCCATACGCTGTCGATGATACGCACAGCCCCCGATTTCACCGAAATGCTGCTCGATCTCGAAGTCTGGGATTTGAAGCACTTGAACCGGCTGATCTCCCAGCTCAAGGACAACTCCAGCGTCAGCGATGCCCGCCGCGTCAACGGCTAGGGGCAGTGCGCTGGGCTGACGTCAGGAAAGACAAAGATGCAGACGAGCGAAGTTCTGGACATTTTCCGTTCGGCGGGTGCGGTGCTGGAAGGGCATTTCATCCTGACGTCCGGCTTGCGCAGCCCGGTGTTCCTGCAAAAGGCGCGGGTGTTCATGCATGCCGACAAGACCGAAACACTTTGCAAGGCGCTGGCCGAAAAGATCCGCGCCGAGGTGAAGGGCGATATCGACTACGTCGTAGGCCCCGCGATCGGCGGGCTGATCCCGGCCTACGAGACATCAAGGCATCTCAAGGTGCCGGCGATCTGGGTCGAGCGCGAGCAGGGCACCTTCCGGTTGCGCCGCTTCGAGATCGAAAAGGGCGCCCGCGTCGTCATCGTCGAGGACATCGTCACCACTGGTCTTTCGATCCGCGAGACCATCGCGTGCCTGCGCGAACTCGGCGCCGAGGTTGTGGCTGCCGCCTGCATCATCGACCGTTCGGCCGGCAAGTCCGATGTCGGCGTGCCTTTGATCGCGCTCGCCGAATACGAGGTGCCCGCCTATCCGGCCGACAATCTGCCGCCGGAACTGGCGGCGATCCCGGCGATCAAGCCGGGCAGCCGGAATATTTAGGAGTGGTGAGCCCGGTCACCCCCCTCTGGCCTGCCGGCCATCTCCCCCGCATGGGGGGAGATCGGCAGCTTCAGCTTGGCCGCCTGG
>NZ_JBFUKO010000542.1:0-3696 GCF_056400805.1 Aminobacter sp. P4_H6_2 | reverse complement strand
GCATGACGTCATCGCTTTCCTGACGCATCTGGCTGAATTCGTCGGCCCGGATTCGCGCTTCATCCATCAGGGCATGACCTCGTCCGACGTGCTCGACACCTGCCTTTCCGTGCAGCTGGTGCGCGCCACCGACATCCTGCTCGCCGACATCGACGCGCTTTTGGCTGCACTCAAGCGCCGCGCCTTCGAGCACAAGGACACCGTCACCATCGGCCGCAGCCATGGCATCCATGCCGAGCCCACAACCTTCGGCGTCAAGCTGGCGCTGGCCTTTGCCGAGTTCACCCGCTGCCGCGAGCGTCTTGTGCATGCGCGCGAAGACATCGCCACCTGCGCGATTTCTGGCGCAGTCGGCACCTTCGCCAATATCGACCCGCGCGTCGAAGAGCATGTCGCCGCCAAGCTCGGCCTCAAGCCGGAACCGGTGTCGACGCAGGTCATCCCGCGCGACCGCCACGCCATGTTCTTCGCCACGCTCGGCGTGATCGCCTCGTCGATCGAACGCGTCGCCACCGAAATCCGCCATCTGCAGCGGACCGAGGTGCTTGAGGCGGAAGAGTATTTCTCGCCGGGCCAGAAGGGTTCGTCGGCGATGCCGCACAAGCGTAACCCGGTACTGACCGAAAACCTGACCGGCCTCGCCCGCATGGTCCGCTCCTATGCGGCACCGGCGATGGAAAACGTGGCGCTTTGGCACGAGCGCGACATCTCGCACTCCTCGGTCGAACGCATGATCGGCCCGGACGCGACCGTCACGCTCGACTTCGCACTGGCGCGGCTGACCAACGTCATCGACAAGCTCGTCGTCTATCCCGACAACATGCTCAAGAACATGAACAAGTTCCGCGGCCTGGTGCATTCGCAGCGTGTGCTGCTGGCGCTGACGCAAGCCGGCGTCTCCCGCGAGGACGCCTATCGGCTGGTCCAGCGCAACGCCATGAAGGTATGGGAAGAAGGCAAGGATTTCCTTGAGGAACTTCTGGCCGACAAGGAAGTGACCGCTGCCTTGCCGGAGGCCGAAATCCGCGAAAAGTTCGACCTTGGCTACCACACCAAGCATGTCGATACGATCTTCAAGCGGGTATTTGGATAAGGTCTGATCCGGGAACCATCGAGGCGGGCCGGCGTTACTGTTCCGATTTGAACAAATTGGAGCGGAAAAAATGGCAAACCCTGATGTCGTGGTCGTGAATGGCGGAAAAGCCGGCTGGTTCGTTGCTGGCGCCGTGATGATCGCGGCCGTGATAGGCGGCTATCTCTATTACGATGGCTATTTTGACCAGCAGAAGAGCATCGAACTGAAGATCGACGTTCCGAACCTTGAGATCGAAGGCAGGTAGCCCGAGCTTCCTCCAGTTACAAAAAAGGCCTGCGCATCCCTGCGGCAGGCCTTTTTCATGTTTGCTGCCTTTCGAAGCGCAGCAGGCATTTACGCACACTGCTCCGCCAAGCCCCGTCGCGCTTTAGACTGCAAAAGCGTCCATCAGGATGAAGGCTGGGTCTTGCCGCTGATGTTTGTTGATCAGCGGCACCAGCCGCGTGAAATGCTCGCTCGCGCAATGGATATCCAGCGCTGCGCGATCGGGCCATTCCTCGATGAAGACGAAGTGGCCCGGATCCTTTTGATCGATGAACAGATCATAGGAGAGGCAAAGCGGTTCCAGCCGCGTCTTCTCAACCAGCTCGGCATAAAGCGGCAGGACGATATCGACGAACTCAGGCTTGATGAAATCCTGAGCGATGACTTTCAGCATGAACGGGCCTCAACTTTGCACTTGTATTGGCCGAACCTGCCAGCGTGGCAGGTTCGATTCCAACGCGCATAGCACATGCCTTGGACAAGCGATGTCAGGATTGACGCTCAGCCCGGTTGGCCCGGCAGCGCGCGAATGACGGTGCCCCAAGGGTCTTCGTAAGTCGAAGCCGCCTTGGCTTCAGCCGAGCGCATCTCGACCCAGGCAAGGCCGGTGCGCGAGGCGTCGCGTTTTGCCGCACCTGGGCTCTGCCAGGAATTGGCACCGATATGGTGGTGATAGCCGCCGGAAGACAGGAATACGGCGCTGTTGCCGTATTTGGCCACGGTGTCGAAGCCGAACTGCTTGTTCCACCACTCCGCAGCCAAGGCCGGATCGCCCACGCGCAGATGGACGTGGCCGACGATGCTGTTGTCCGGCATGCCCTGCCAGCCGGCATCGCCAGCAGGTACCTCGGCGACGATAGACGAGATATCGAGCTGTTCGGTCGCCATGTCGACCTGCGAGCCAGTCCATTTCCAGCCATCATGCGGCCTGTCGCGGTAAATCTCGATGCCGTTGCCCTCGGGGTCGGTCAGGTACAGCGCCTCGCTGACTAGGTGGTCGGACGCGCCATCGACGGGAATGCGTTTGTCGATGGCATGCTTGATCCAGCGCCCGAGATCTGCACGGGTGGGCAACAAGAAGGCGGTGTGGAACAAACCAGCGCTGCGCGGATCGTCCGGCTGGGCTGCCTTGTCGGACTCTATGTTCAGCAGCGCGCGGCTGCCAGCACCCAGCGTGATGGTCTCGCCGTCGCGGGCAAGCTCCTGCAAACCGACGACGTCGCGGTAGAATTTGGCCATCGCTTCGGCGTGACGTGCCTTGAGGCCAACGCGTGAGACGCTGATCGGCGTTGTGGCGGCAAAAGGAATCTTGCTCATCTTGGGCTCCGTATGGCCAACGCTTGCTGTCGCTCCCATGGCGAGAAGGGCTGCGCTGCCAATCAGTTTGCGTCGTGTCAGTTCCAAAATCCACTCTCCGGCCAACACGGCAGTTTCTATTCCCGTGATAGATCGGCCGGCGCCGTCGTTCACACAAGCCAGCAAGTTCCGAACACCGCGTTCAACAATTTGATACCAATCGAGCAACTGCCACTTCTGGTCGCCGCCAGAGGTTTGATTGTACCAGCAGCCAATCGGCGGAGACAATTTCAGCGCAGACCGCTAGCCACTTGGCAGCTGAAATTGATCCGAGTGCATCCTATGAATGAACATACATCGCTGAGGCCGGCAGCCCCTGGTGACGGGCAAGCGGTATTCGACGTTACGCGCAATTCGGTGCGCGAGCTTGCGAAGGACCACTATTCCGCCGAGCAGATCGCCGGATGGATGGGAGAACGGACAGCGGAAACTTACGAAGCGCTGATCGCAAAAGGGCTGCTGGTTGTCGTCGAGCAGGAAGGCAAGATCGTCGGTTTTGTCGATTCGGAGCCAGGCGAGGTAACACGGCTGTTTCTTCTGGCCGATGCTGCAGGCTCAGGCCTCGGTAAGAGGCTGCTTGAAATCGGCATCCAGAATGCGCGGCGGGACCATGAAGGACCGGTCAGGGTCGAATCGACCGTCAATGCGGAGGGCTTTTATCGCCGCCACGGCTTTCGCATGGTTGAGCGGGGCTTTTTCTCGCATGGTGTCGGCGGCGACCCGATCGAGATCGTGCATATGGAGCTGTGAGCTGCACCGGCTTGCACCGGCGAGATCGGATCGCTACATCCCCGACATGAAGGTAAAAGACGCCGATATCATCATCGTGCCCGGATACACCAATTCGGGTCCATCCCACTGGCAGAGCCGCTGGGAGGAAAAACTGTCGACCGCGCGCCGCGTCGAGCAGGACGAATGGTCAWAGCCTGTGCGCGAAGATTGGACAGCCAAGGTCATCGACGCGGTGAACGCGGCCGAAC
>NZ_JBFUKO010000541.1:0-3697 GCF_056400805.1 Aminobacter sp. P4_H6_2 | reverse complement strand
GCCTTGGGCGGCGACGGCTTCCTGTTGCAGACACTGCGTGAGACGATGAGCACCGGCAAGTGCGTCTACGGCATGAACCGTGGCACCGTCGGCTTCCTGATGAACGAATACAACGAGAGCGCCCTGCCCGAGCGGCTTGCCTCAGCGGTCGCCGAAACCATTCGGCCATTGGAAATGGTGACGATCGATAATGCGGGTGTCACCAGGGACGCGCTTGCCATCAACGAGGTCTCGCTGTTGCGCCAGTCCTACCAAGCGGCACGGTTGCGCATTTCGGTCGACGGCAAGGTTCGACTCGAGGAATTGATCTGCGATGGCGTGATGGTGGCAACGCCGGCTGGATCCACAGCCTACAATCTATCGGCCCACGGCCCCATCCTGCCGCTCGACGCGCCGCTTCTGGCACTGACGCCGGTCAGCCCCTTCAGGCCGCGCCGCTGGCGTGGAGCGCTTTTGCCCAAGACCGCTGTGGTCCGCTTCGACATACTGGAAGAACAAAAGCGCCCGGTGAATGCCGTTGCCGACCACACGGAAGTCAAGTCGGTAGTCTCGGTCGAGGTCAAGGAATCGGCGAACCATACCGCCACCTTGCTGTTCGACGCCGGTCATTCCTGGAGCGAGCGCATCCTGGCCGAGCAGTTCAGATACTAGCTTTGGGCCACAGCTTGAAGTAAACAGCTGCAATCGCCGTGTAGGTGCCAGTTTGAGTTGACAAATCGCGCACTTACGCCTATCGCGTTGCGGCATATTGCAGGCGAGTTGCGCCTGTCGTGGCCAGATCGCCGCGCCCTTGAACGAGCAAAGACAGCCAACAAACTTGTCCGAAGACACTCAGACCGCTTCAGAAGCGTTGACCTTCGCAGACCTCGGCCTTTCGCCGAAGGTCCTTTCCGCAGTCACCGACGCCGGCTACACGCAGCCTACGCCGATCCAGGCAGGTGCGATCCCGCACGCGCTGCAGGGAAAGGACGTGCTGGGTATCGCCCAGACGGGCACCGGCAAGACGGCGTCCTTTGTGCTGCCTATGCTGACGCGCCTTGAAAAGGGCCGCGCCAGGGCACGCATGCCACGCACGCTGATCCTCGAACCGACGCGCGAACTCGCCGCACAGGTCGAAGAAAACTTCGTCAAATACGGCAAGAACCACCGGCTCAACATCGCCCTTTTGATCGGCGGCGTGTCGTTCGATGAGCAGGAAAAGAAGCTTGAGCGCGGCGCCGACGTTCTGATCGCCACGCCCGGCCGCATGCTGGACCATTTCGAACGCGGCAAGCTTTTGCTCACCGGCGTCGAGATCCTGGTCATCGACGAAGCCGACCGCATGCTCGACATGGGCTTCATCCCCGACATCGAGCGCATCTGCAAGCTGATCCCGTTCACCCGGCAGACGCTGTTCTTCTCAGCGACAATGCCGCCTGAAATCACCAAGCTGACCGAGCAGTTCCTGCACGCGCCGATACGCGTCGAGGTCTCCAAGGCGGCATCGACCAGCACCAACATCACCCAGCGCCTCGTCAAGTCCGGCCCCAAGCCGTGGGACAAGCGCGAGACGCTGCGCAAGCTGATCAATGCCGAAGGCGACGAGATCAAGAACGCCATCATCTTCTGCAACCGCAAGGTCGACGTGTCGGAACTGTTCCGCTCGCTGGTCAAGCACGACTTCGATGCCGGCGCCCTGCACGGCGACATGGACCAGCGCGCCCGCATGGCGATGCTCGCCGGCTTCCGTGACGGCAAACTGAAGCTGCTGGTCGCCTCCGACGTCGCCGCGCGCGGCCTCGACATTCCCGAAGTCAGCCACGTCTTCAACTACGACGTTCCGATTCATGCGGAAGATTATGTCCACCGCATCGGCCGCACCGGTCGTGCCGGACGCTTGGGCAAGGCTTTCACCATCGTTACCAAGTCCGACACCAAATACGTCGACGCCATCGAGCGACTGACCGGCCTGCCAATCGAATGGCACGACGGAGACCTTTCGACGGTGATCGCCAGCGAAGGCGAGGACGAGGCTCCGCGCCGTGGCCGTGGCGCACCGCGCCGTGCTGGCAAGGAAAAGCATGGTCGCGAGCGCGACCGCAAGCCGCGTGAGGAGGCGCCCGTCGCCCAGGCAGCAATTGTCGCAAGCGAAGCTCCGGTCGACAACGTGGTATCTGACATTGACGAGCGCCGCGTGCGCAAGGAAGCGATCCGGAACGAAAACGCCGATCGCAAGCCGCGCGAGCATGAAGACAAGCCGCGTCGCGACGATAATCGCGGCCACCGCCGCAACAATCGCGACCGCGAAGAAGACGACGACCGCACGATCGGTTTCGGCGACGACCTGCCAGCCTTCATGCTGATCACCACAAATATCTGAGAGCCAAGCGCCTCAATGAAAACGGCCCCTTCGGGGGCCGTTTTCATTTGGTGACTGAAGCAATGCAATGAGCAGCAGCGCCCCTTGCGGTCCGTCTGGTTTGGCCAGCGCCCCAATGAAAAACGGCCCCTTGCGGGGCCGTTTCCTTTGCTTGACTGCCCCACTCAGGTAAGCGGCGACAGCTGTATCTCGACGCGGCGATTCTGCGCGCGGCCCTCGGCTGTTGCGTTGGAAGCGATTGGCCGGGTTGCACCGAAGCCGGTGACCGCAAAGCGACGCGAATCGACCCCCTGGGAACCGAGGTAATTGGCCACCGACAGCGCACGGCGCTGCGACAGGTCGAAATTGTGCTGGTCGCCACCGGTCGAATCGGTGTGGCCGAACACGTCGACAGTGGTCTGGTTGAACTTCTTCAGCACCAGCGCAACCGAGTTGAGGGTGTTGTAGAAGCCCGACTTCACGGCATCCTGGTCGGTGGCGAAGGTGATGTTGGACGGCATGTTCAGGATGATCTGGTCACCGGCGCGGGTGACGCTGACGCCGCTGCCCTGAAGCTGGGCGCGCAGCTCGGATTCCTGCCTGTCCATGTAACCGCCGGCAAGGCCACCGGCCAAAGCGCCGACGCCCGCGCCGATCAGCGCGTTACGGCGGTCATTGCCGCCGGCGAGCAGGCCAAGGCCCGCGCCAGCAAGCGCACCAATACCTGCACCTGCTGCAGAGTTCGAAACCTTCTGCTGGCCCGTATAAGGATCGGTCGTGCAGGCGCCGACAAACATGCTGCCCGCCAGCGCAAAAATTACTGTCTTCTTCATATAAGGATGTCCCTCTCAGTACCCGCGAAACGCAACGGCGCTCCACGCAAAGCCCTTCACCGGCCTTGTAGCATGAAATGCGGCGAAAAACGGAACGGCAGCAGTAACAAGCGAGCAAACTCGAGCTCGCCTGCATGAGAAATTTTGCTTGTTGCCAGAGGTTCTTTCTGTTGATCACCACAACCTCGATCTTGTGGAGAGCGAAGTCGTCAAACGAACGCGAATTGACGCTGATCTTAGGGTTCGCTGGTTGACCAGACTCATCGAATTGCGCCGCCGCACTGGCGACAGAACACAACGTCAGGACAATCGTCAGCAGCCGCGATCAATATGATTTCGATGGCACGAACAGGCAGATGGTCCGGGTGTTGTCGGCGCCGTCTACCGAGCACCAATGGTATTCGCCGTCCGGTGAGGGTTTGACGCGGGCGTCCCGATAAGTGACGACCTCGCCGGTGCCTTCGATGACATAACCCTGCGGGCGCTCGCTGATCGCCTTCTTTGGCACCTCGCGGCAGTCATAGCC
>NZ_JBFUKO010000540.1:0-3707 GCF_056400805.1 Aminobacter sp. P4_H6_2 | reverse complement strand
CGGCAACTATGGTGAACAGCGACGTCGTTAATGCTGTCCGTTGTCGCGGACAGCCAGGTCCTGTATGCCCACAAAAAGGTGACGCGGCGACGAGCGCTGGCGCCTTTCACGAATTACACGGAATTGACTATGAAGACGCCACAGCGGAATTTCGTTGTTGAATTCAAATCGTCGCGGCGGCTGTCAAAGACGCCGACAAGTTCGATTTGGGGGGACACAGACCTCAAGGCTTTGGCCAGAGAAGTCGAAGATCAGCACTCCGATCTTCCCGGCCAAACACATGGGGTCAGCTCCGCAGCRGACACATTGCCCGATCCGGTCGAAATGGGTCCTTCAAACCAGGCGGCAGTTGATGTTGACACTGTTCAGATTTCGAAGGTGTCGGCCGAAGATTTGAATGCTGACGGGCTGCTTGGCGTCGATGCGCTACATCCTGGGCACGGATCGGCCCCGGCAGCCCCGGAAAATCTGCCCGCGCCCAAACGTCGAAGCATATCCAACCGCGCCCTGAAAGGACGGGTCAGACGGTCGTCAGCGCCGGAGAGCATGATACAGGCCGCCCCGCTAGAGCTTGCCGATGCATCATTGTTACTGGATGAAGTCGCCACGCTTGACGCAGAGAACAAGCGGCTCAAGCAACTGCTGGTCGAGCAGCTTCGCGACCAGAATCTGACGCTCAAGCAAATGCTTGGGCGGTTTGGTCTCAGCTAGGTCGCAGACTCACGGACTCAAAGTCGCGTTGATGCGATTTGAGCCATTGCAAGGAAGTTGGCGGCGAGCTTGTCGTAGCGAGTGGCGGCGCGACAGTAGAGGCGCTTTGGCAATATCGAAATTAGGGTGGTTTGAGTACACAAATATGGATTGTCTCAAAGAGATAGCTCGCCCTGTTCATACGCGGGTCAGGCTTTGTGGGGCCCACTTTCGCCAGTGGCTAAAGCGCGCGCCCCGCCCCCCGCGTGAGTCGACGGACGGTTCCAGTCGAAGCGGATGTTACGGGGAAACTGAACCGAGTCTGATTTGCCGCAGGCCGTTTGTCTTTGGCAAACCCGGTGCGATTCAGCCCGATGTCAATATTGCCTTCGGGCAAACCAGTAGGCGGAGTAACGATGGTATGATGTGACAGCGAAAGCGGAATGGACGCACGAACCGAAGAACCCGCGGCGATGTCTTGCGCATCAATAACGCGTTAACGTGATTGAGATCGGCTCAGGCGAACAACATCGGGGCCAGCGGTCATATCGTGCCGCACAAACAGGCCGGAGACATGACTGCACCCGACCCGCAAAGCTCATCGTCATTCAAATGCACATTGCCAAGCGGGCGCTATCCAGACATGACAGCGCCAGCGAGCTACTTGGGGAAGAGAAGGCTGACGCCGGCGCGAACGCCCCAACCATCCGGCCCATTTTCGGGTGATGCAGCCCAGTAGCGCGGGCCACCCGAGAAACTCACCGGCTGCTTGCCGAACATTACGAGCTTCGACACCGTAAAGTTGACAGGCACGCTCCATTCTTCGCTTTTCCAGTCGTAGGTGCTCTCGGTATCGAGCGCGAACGTCCAAGCATCCTTCGTCGTATAGGAGATGAAGGGCTGCAGGAACGTGGAACTGATGTTGCGCCGATTGCTGTCGCCGGCGACGGACCAGATGTGGTTGGCAAGCGCTCCATAGGTCCAGGGGCCCTCCTGCTTCAACAAGACCGCCGTCGGACCGAGTCCCCATTTTTCTCCGCCCAGAAGCGGATCGGTTGCGGTAGGCAGCAGAATGGCGGGCCCGGCACCCCAGATAAGGGCTCCAGCGGTCGGCTGCTTCGGCGAAAGGAAGAAGCTTTGCACGACGTCGCCTATTCCGGTCTGACTGCCCGAATTCCCCGCGATATCGTTCTGCGAGACGACCGGAATAATCGTACGGGAAATGACATTCCAGTCTTCATTGATCGAGAACGGAATAACCGGCTGGATATTCAAAACCGACTTGTGGCCGCCATTGGGGCCATAGCCGCTGTCATGATTGAACTGGAACGGAACGCTGATCAGCGACGCGACGGGATTCGATAATTGCTTCGCAAGAGCGGCCTCCTCTGCGGCAGCCGGACTGGCCAGGACAGTCGCGGCGACCATGAGCAAGAGGGATTTCGGATTCATAATGTCCTCAATTGAAATTTTCGGGCAGGCCTCCGCAAACGCGGAATGCATAACGCTGCTGTTAGACACAGCTCGTGCGCTATCGATCTCAAAAATGGTAAGCTAGGCCGAGGATTGGCCCTTGCTGGACGACGTCGAAAACAAAGCCGTCATGGCTGTAGTCKACGCCAAGGGCGCGGTATCCGGCTACGGCCAATAGACTATCTTTGATCTGATAGCCGACGGCGGCCGCGACATCCCAATCGAGCTTTGCCTGCCCGGCTCCGACGTTTCCCCAACCCGTCATGTAAATCCGGTCGGAGAGGAAATACGTTCCGCGCACGCCTGCCACGGCATTGGCCCACGTCGCGCTGTCGGTGCGGTTTTTGCCATCGAGGAGCCCTCCTTGCAGCGACAGCTCCGTGCTCGCGTACCAGACGCGCGCGCCGGCAATCACATCCAGATGGTTCCTGCCGTCCGCCAGGACACTGTAGCCGCCGCCGAAGAAGCCGGTGAAGGTCTGCGACGTCACACCGATACTTTGCGTCAGAATCCCCTTGGGGCTCGCATCGGACATGGAAATCTTCGTGTAGATTATGTCGCTGAAAACGCTGAAGCGGTCATTCCTGCCTTCGGCCATTCCCATGAAGGCGAAGTCCAGGTCGTCGAGAATGTCGCCGAAGTTGGAATCGAGGCGCGCCGGAGGAAGGCCRAACTGCCCGACGGTGCCATCGACCCCCGCGGCCCACAAATACGGACTGGCGCTGAAATGCCAGCCGGGGGCGGCCTCGCTGCTGTAGTCGCGCTTCAGCGGCAATGGCGCTATTGCGTCGGCCGCCCGCGCCGACAGGCAAAGCGTCAGAAGCGATGCGAGCGCAATGGAGGATGCCGAAAGAGACTTCATGCTTTTCCCCAAAACGGGTTCTGTTCAATCATTTCTGTGAAAACGCAGCCGCTTCGGCGGAACAGTCGGCTTTGATAGCTTTACGTGCCGCCGCGCTGCCAGCAGAAGGCGGCGGTCCCAGAAGCTACAGCCTGTCAGGAAAATCTGGCTGGTCGCGATAGCTCGGGCTCAGCTGGAAATTCTGATCCGTCACGCCGGGAGCCTTGTCGTCGCCCTGCGCACCAGATCCGCATTGCGTCGCCATCGTCCTTCCCGACAACAACCGGCGGATCGGCTTGCGCGGGACGTCGCGGCGCATCCTCGATCCGCCTTGCCGTCAGGGCAGCGTGTCGAACGCTGCCCTTTTGACCAACTACTTACTGCTCGGGCTGAGCCTCTGGCATCTTCCACGTGCCGTTCAGGAACTCGGCCCGAGGGCGATAGAGCCGAAATGTGTAATTCCACCCTTTGGTAATCGGCAGGCAATTCGCGATCTTGCCGTCGCAGCCGCCGAACTGGATGTCGATCGCGCCATCAGCACTCTTCTGGGCGGTGATGCTATTGACCGAATAGGCGTCGTAATCGTTCTTCTGGAAGAAGCCCTTGTCGTTATAGACGCTAATCGACCAGAACGCATCGACGGGGACCTCCCCGACCTTGAGCTTGTAAACCGTCGTGCCGTCGTTTTTGGCCGGGGTGAAAG
>NZ_JBFUKO010000539.1:0-3716 GCF_056400805.1 Aminobacter sp. P4_H6_2 | reverse complement strand
GCCTATTGGAGTGACATTCGTCCGCTTTTGGGGAGCGTTGATTAGAGCCTGAACGTCCGGCTTTGGGCGCATAGCGGACACAAAATTCCGCTTCTGACCCCAGTGAGGTGTTCCGCTAAAGTCAATTCGGATGTCGCCGACCTGTCAGTGTCCAGACGTATCCGCGCTCGAAGCAAGCCCCATGAATCCAAGCGCCGATACTCGTATTTTCAGCGCTCCCGTGCTTATCTGCCGGCTGCATTCCAGAGGTCGGCAAGCATGCTCGAGATGGTGCAAACCCTGTCGGAAGCCAATCCGTTCTTGCTTGCCTTCTCGCTGCTGATCTTTGACATCCCGCGCTACACCTTGTCCTTGGTTTCACTGGCGCTGTTTGGAGTATGGGGAAAGGCTCAGCGCGCGCATTTAGCTGCCGATCAGTTCTCGGTAACCGTGATAATTCCTACTTTCAACGGAGGGACCGGCCTCCATCCCACGCTTGTCTCGCTGCAACGTCAAACTCACCGGCCGGTCGAAATTATCGTCGTCGATGACGGTTCGACCGATGACACCCGGATGACTGCGGAGCGGGCTCGCGCTTTGGGTCTTGTGACCATGGTGATATGCTATGGAACCCGCTTTGGACGCAGCGCCGCAATTAACGCGGCCAGGTTTGCCAGCGGTGACTTGATCATGACGGTCGATGCGGACACCGTTCTAGAAACGACCGCCATCGAGCGGCTCGCTTCGGTTTTCTGGGATCCACGGGTGGCCGGAGCAAGTGGCAACATTGCCATCATGAATGAGCGTGGAACGCAGCAAACTGGGCGAGCGGGTCTTTGCCGACGAGACCACGCCGACATTGGCGCTGGGAACGGGCAAGGCCAAAAAGGCGGCTATGGGCTACGCACGCGACGACCGGCCCTTTGGCGGTGTCAGCCCGCCGATGGTGGCCTATCGCTTCGAGGACAGCCGCGGTGGCGACTGCGTTGCGCGCCACATGAGGGGCTTCACTGGCATCCTGCAGGTTGTTGGATACTCAGCTTATACCCAGCTGGCCAAGGCGAAAGCCGGCGCCAATGAGACCATTGCGCTTGCCGGATCCCCTATCAAGGTCAAGGCCTCAGATTTCTCGCGGATTTTTAAGCGGTATCGCTCTTAATAGTACCCGAAGAGCGACCAATCGGTAATTCAAAGGTTTTCATGGCTCGTCGGGCTGGCGGAAATCAAAATCACGATTTCATCGTGGTGCGGTATTATTGCAACCCTAAGGAGTACCTACGCCCCGTAGTCTAGTGAAGGGGTTAGAATTTATGAATATCAAGTACCTGATCGGCGCGTCTGCTGCCGCAATCCTCGCATTTTCCACAGCTTCCAATGCTGCGGACGTTGTTGGCGGCCCCGAGGCTCCGATTGCCTTGGCGTTCGATTGGTCGGGCGGCTATATCGGCGTAAACCTCGGCGGTGGTTTCGGCAAATTCAAGCATCCGGTCGAAGTTACTGCTGTGGGCGCGCCCGGCCCCCTTATGGACGGGTCGGTTGGCCTTACGGCTGGCGGTTTCCTCGGCGGTGTCCAAGCCGGCTACAACTGGCAGTCGGGCCAGATGGTCTACGGCGTCGAAGCCGACTTCCAAGGTTCAAGTGTTAAGGGCGAAGGCTCGATCGACGTAGGAGGGCTTTTGCTCGGCGGCGCAGCCTTGACCGGTGAGGCCGGCACTAAGGTCGATTGGTTCGGTACCTTGCGCGCCCGCATCGGCTATACGCCTGTCGACCGCTTTATGGTCTACACTACGGGCGGTCTCGCATATGGCCACGTTAAGAGCTATGTTTCAGCCAATGTTGCCGGTCTTGGTGGTATCGACTTGAGCAAATCCGAGACGAAGGCCGGATGGAAGGTCGGCGGCGGTGCTGAGTATGCGCTCACCAATAATTGGACCCTTAAGTCCGAGTATCTCTACACTGATCTCGGCAAGACCACGCTGTATAGCGGAGATATCATCGGTGCGGGGACCAATACGACTCTAAAGAACGATGTTGCGTTCCACACCGTACGTATTGGCCTGAACTACAAATTCTGATCGAAGTATCTCCAGTCTATCGAAAGGCTCCAGCGAAAGCTGGGGCCTTTTTTGCAGCGGCAAAACGAAAAAAGCGGACTGCCGCAACGAGAGACAGCAGGGACCATATTGCTAGCGTCGGGAGTATGGTCAACCGTCAATTCGTCTGTTTTGTTCGCTCACCATCGTCCCGTATGCATCCCAGTGTTTTCGCAGCGACTTCCAAAGATGCTCGGGTCAGAGATGACCACCCGCGTGCGGTACTGCATCGTACGCATACGGCGAGGGCCGCGGGAATGTCCGTTTCGCGCGTAGCGAGGGCTTGATAGTGCTGTGATCAGGCGGCCTGTGCGGCGGCTTGCTCGGCCCGGCACTTCCACTCCCAAGGTAGAAGCTCATGCAACCGCGACTGTGGTATCGATGCGCTACGGGCATGATGTCGTTGGCAGCAAGGTTTAGGCCCGACTCACCGCCGTTGCTGCGATTGGGGGCACTGGTGACGTGCACTGCCATGTAGGCCCAGATCAGGCAGCCGAACCAAACGATGCCGGTTCCGCCTAAAAAGATGTTGAGTAGCAAGGTGGKCCTTATATCCTGGGAACTCGTTTCAGCCTGGCGGACTTCTATTTGAGCTTCTGGATCGCCTTGCTCGGCCGTGATGGCATATGCTCAAGGTCTCCGGCGATTGCCAAGCTGTATAACTTGGTTCGATCTCGTGCCAGCGCAACGCGCTATCTCGAAGGCGCCGAGCGGATAGAGAAGCAATATGCCAATTTGATGAGGAAGACCCCAGCGGGCTTCATCGCTTAACTTAGCCAATGAAGAAACGATCAGGGCTGTCTTGTGGCGTGGGGGGCGCTTCCCGCCTGTCGGCTTTTCGGCAGGGAACATCGAAAGCTGCCCTTGCGCGACCGGCTAGAAGCTCTCGCCAGATCAACCATACTCAGCTGGCTGTTGCTTTGCCAACCTCTCCGGCTCTCGTACGTGCGCGCCATCGTTTGGAGCGGCGATGCTCGTGACACACACACGACCCATTCCGGAAATCAGCATCGCCAGGGTTTGACCAAGTTAATTTGCGGATCACAGTGCCCGCCAGAGAGGACCAATCAATTGTCGGGAAGCGGCAACGGTGCGTCACTCAAGGTCCGCAGGTAAGCGATGAGGTCTGCTCGCTGCTCCTCGTCCTGCAGGCCAGGGAAAGCCATATCTGTTCCAGGCAACGTGAGTGCGGGGTTTGAGATAAAAAAGTTGAGTTCCTCAAAGGTCCAATTGCCACCAGCGTCCTTTAGAACTGACGAATAGGCGACATCGCTTTGTGAACCCTTCGGCCGACCTAAGATGCCCCACAGATTCGCTCGTCCGGGAACCTGGACCCCCGGCGCTGAAAGATGACAAGCCCCACATGTTTTGTCGAAAAGTTCTTTGCCGGATTTAGCGTTTGCCAATGCAAGTCGAGCCGAAATCGGTGCAATGGCCGGTCGTCCGGCGCCATGACTCTGCAAGTAGGCCACGACGTCATCGTGACCACTTAGCTTGGCCAAATGTATGGGCGGACTTCCATTCGATGTCAGTGCATTAACATCTGCTCCAGCATCCACAAGATGGATGACGCACTGAAGGCAGCCATTCTCGGCAGCCACGTGCAGCGGGGTCTGCGATTTTGCCAACTGATTTGGATTGGCC
>NZ_JBFUKO010000538.1:0-3718 GCF_056400805.1 Aminobacter sp. P4_H6_2 | reverse complement strand
ATCTGGAGACGGTCCCATCGAACTATCTGACGGTTCGTCCCGGTGCGCGCTACTTCCACTCGATCCGGCTGTTGCAGCGGGTSAAGGARCTCGACCCSWCSATCTTCACCAAGTCCGGCATCATGGTCGGCCTCGGYGAGGAGCGKMACGARGTKCTCCARYTGATGGACGACCTGCGCWCSGCCRAKGTSGACTTCATGACCATCGGCCAGTATCTGCAGCCGACCAAGAAGCACCATCCGGTCAAGAAGTTCGTCACCCCGGAGGAGTTCACCTCTTACGCCACGGTTGGCAAGTCCAAGGGCTTCCTGCTTGTCGCCTCGAGCCCGTTGACGCGCTCGTCGCATCATGCCGGCGACGATTTCGCCAAGCTGCGCGCCGCGCGCGAAGCATTGTTGGCCAAGAAGGCCTGATCAACGCGGAATGCCGAAGTTCGAAACCACGCGCCGCGTCAGCCACTCGCCGGAAGAAATGTACGCGCTGGTGGCTGATGTGGAAAAATATCCGGAATTCCTGCCTCTATGCGAGGCACTCAATGTGCGCTCGCGGCGCGAGCGCGACGGCCGCGAGATCCTCGTTGCCGACATGACTGTCGGCTACAAGGCGATCCGCGAGACTTTCACCACGCAGGTGCTTCTCACGCCCGAGGAAAACACCATCGACGTCAAATASCTCGATGGTCCGTTTCGCTATCTCACCAATGAGTGGAAGTTCGTGGCAGCGGCGCATGGCGGCGCTGATGTCGAATTCTTCATCGACTACGAGTTCAAGAGCCGCATCCTTGGCGTGCTCATGGGCACGATGTTCGACCGCGCCTTCCGCATGTTCGCCGAAGCCTTCGAAAAACGCGCCGATGTGATCTACGGGCCAGCGAAAGCCGTCTGATCGACGGCCCTCAGGCCGAGTCCAAGCGCTGTCCTGACCGTCTCGCGGCGGATGAAGTCACGCCCCTTGTTTTCGAAGATGCGGAACTCAGCTTCAGGCGGTGCGCCTTTCCTGGCGACACCGAACCAGACGAGGCCGACCGGCTTTTCGGACGAGCCGCCGCCTGGCCCTGCAATGCCGGTAACCGCCAATGCGAGGCTGGCACCCGAACGCGCAAGCGCTCCGGCGGCCATTTCGAGTGCCGTCTCGCGCGACACCGCGCCATGTGCTTCGAGCGTGGCGGGAGAGACGCCGAGCATCTCCATCTTTGCTGCGTTGGAATAGGTGATGAAGCCTCGGTCGACGACCGTCGAGGACCCGGCGATGTCGGTCAGCGCCGCAATGATCATGCCGCCTGTGCAGCTTTCAGCGGTGGCGACCATGACGCCATGCGCCTCGCAAGCTTCGAGCAGGGTCGAGGCGAGGGCGCCGATGTCGCTCATTCCGGCAGTTCTCCGGGGTAGACCACGCTTGCGGTCGCGATCGCGGCAATGCCTTCCTCGCGGCCGACGAAGCCAAGCTTTTCGTTGGTGGTCGCCTTGATCGAGACGCGTTCGGGGGCAATGCGCAGCATGTCGGAAAGCTCTGCGGTCATGGCTTCGCGATGTGGCCCGACGCGTGGTGCCTCGCAGATCAGGGTGATATCCGCATTGGCGATGCGCCCGCCGCGTGCGCGAACGATCTTTGCGGCATGCTCGACAAACTGGCGCGATGCAGCGCCCTTCCATTGCGGGTCGGACGGTGGGAAATGCGTGCCGATATCGCCGGCGCCGCAGGTGGCAAGCAGTGCGTCGGTCAGCGCGTGGAGCCCGACATCGGCGTCGGAATGGCCATTCAGCTTCTTCGAATGGGGGATTTTCACGCCACATAGCCAGACATGGTCGCCCGCCTCAAAGGAGTGCACGTCATAACCGTTGCCGGTGCGGACGTCGGGGAAGCTCGTTGTTTGACCGGTAAGGCGCTGGTCGGCCATGGCGATATCCTTTGCCCAGGTGAGTTTGATGTTGTCGGGCGAGCCGAGCACCAGTCGGACCGGGATGCCTGCCCATTCTGCGATGGCGGAATCGTCGGTGAAGTCGCTGCGGCCGGCTTCGAAGGCGCGCTGGTGCGCGGCGATGATCGGTTCGAAAGGAAAACCTTGCGGTGTCTGTGCCGAGTGCAGACCTGCGCGCGGCACGGTTTCAGCAACCGTGCGATCATCAGCTTCCTTCTTCAGCGTGTCGGAAACGGGCAGGGACGGCAGCGACCCATGTTTCTCGTCGATGCCTTCAATCGTGCGGTCGATCACGTCAGTGCCAACAAACGGCCTCACGCCGTCATGGACAAGCACTGCTGCTGGTCCGGCGGACTGCAGCGCGAGGAGTGCTAGGCGCGTCGATTCCTGCCTGGTTGCACCGCCCACGACGGCTATCACCCGAGATGCGAACTCGCCGGCCGCGCTTGCGAACAGTTCTGCGTCGTCGGCATGGATGGCCACCGCCACCTGGCCAACTCTGGGATGGTCGAGAAAGGCCTTCAGCGTATGCCAGATGACGGCCTTGCCGCCGATCTTGCGGTACTGTTTTGGACCGTCGGTCTGGCCGGCGCGTTCACCACGGCCGGCAGCCACGATGACGACGGCGACTTTTGAATTCTGATGGTTCGGCAAGGCTTCTGCGTTCATGTGCAGAGGCTTAGCCGCGAGGCCTGCGGAAGGCCAGAGGAATCCAGAAAGCGCCGCATTCGGCTGTCATTTCGCAGTTGCACAATGAGCCGATCATGGCTACTCATTGTGCAGAGACAAATGGTGCTTTGTTTTTGTGCATGAATGATCTCAGTAAACTTGGCGAGCCACTTTCGATCGGCGATGTGACGATCCGCAATCGGGTGTTTCTGGCCCCGATGTCCGGCGTCACCGATGAAGCCTTTCGCACGCGCGCTTACGCGCATGGCGCCGGATTGGTCGTCTCGGAGATGGTTGCCAGTGGCGAACTCGCCAAGGGGCGCGGCTCCAGCGGCTTCCGAATCCGCCATTCCGGCCTGCCGGTGCATATGGTGCAACTCGCCGGCCGCGAGGCCGCGCATATGGCCGAAGGCGCTCGTATCGCCGTTAGCGAAGGTGCCGATGTCATCGACATCAATATGGGTTGCCCAGCCAAGAAGGTGACAGGCGGCTACGCCGGCTCAGCACTAATGCGCGACCTCGATTTCGCGCTGACGCTGATCGATGCTGTCGTTGGTGCCGTCGAGGTGCCGGTCACGCTGAAGATGCGGCTTGGCTGGGACGACGGCGTGCTCAATGCACCAGAATTGGCTCGTCGCGCAGAACAGGCCGGCGTCAAGATGGTCACTGTGCATGGCCGCACGCGTTGCCAGTTCTACCAGGGCAAGGCCGACTGGCGCGCGATTGCGCGGGTCAAGCTGGCTGTCGGCATCCCGGTGGTCGCCAATGGCGATGTCGCAACCGCGCTGGATGCCGCGGAGATTCTCGCACAGTCCGGTGCCGATGCGGTCATGGCAGGACGCTCGCATTATGGCGCGCCGTGGACGGCAGGCGTGATCGCTGCGGCGGCAACGAATGGCACCGCAGCTGGCGTGCCGCAATCATCGGCTGAAATGGCGGACTACGTCGTCGCTCACTACGAAGACATGCTCGCGCTCTACGGTATCGAAAGCGGGCTGCGCCAGGCGCGCAAGCATCTCGGCTGGTATCTTGATCGCCACACGTCAGGGGTGCCGGACGATCTCCGTCGTGGGGTGCTGACGTCATTCGATCCGAAACAGGTTATTTCTTCGCTACGTGAAGCACTTACGG
>NZ_JBFUKO010000537.1:0-3718 GCF_056400805.1 Aminobacter sp. P4_H6_2 | reverse complement strand
GATGAGTATATCCACACCGCGTCGCGCTTGCTAATGATTGACCGGGACGCCGGTGGCGTAGCCTGGAACTTCGGCTTCTGCCAGGAGATCGCCAAATACCTCGCCGTCGCCATGGCCTATGAMGATGTCGTGCGCGTCGCCGACCTGAAAACCCGTTCGACGCGCTTCGAGCGCGTGCGCAAAGAAATCGGCGCGACTGGCGAACAGCTCGTCTACACCACCGAATACATGCATCCGCGGGCCGAGGAGGTGGTTGGCACCATGCCGGCATTCCTGGGGCAATTCATCGAGAGCCGGCCCACGCTGCTCAAGCTGCTGGAGCGACTGTTCAGCAAGGGTCGGCGGGTGCGCACCGGCACTATCGGCTGGTTCCTCGCACTTTATGCCTTGTCGAGCCTGAAGCCGATACGACGCACCATGCTGCGTCACAAGCGCGAGATGGCACACATCAAGAACTGGCTGGATACGGCCACCGCCATGCTGCCGACAAACTATGATCTGGCCGCCGCCGTGGTGGGCAGTCGTCGACTGGTCAAGGGCTACTCTGATACGCACAGCCGCGGCCAGGGCAAATTCGACAAGGTTTTGTCAGCTGTTCCCATGCTGCAGGCACGGGAGGATGGCGGAACCTGGCTCAAGCGTCTTGTTCAGGCAGCGCTACAGGACGAAGCCGGCAAGTCGCTCGATGGCGCGCTGGCAACCGTCAGAAGCTTCACGTGAGGGTTTTTCCTGTTCCGCCTATAACTCGGCTTTTCCGTCGCCGGCCTTTGCCGCAGCTTCATCGACGCTGAACTTGTCGACATTGCGAAGGACCTTGTGCAACGTGACGATGAAGGCATCGTACTCGTCGGGTTCGATACCTTCGAACAGCTGTGAAAAGATGCCAAACAGCACCGGCCAAAACTGCTGGAAGACGTCGCGACCGGCATCGGTGATGTAAACTTCGCGGACACGCATGTCGTCGGCGCGCGACTGGCGGCGGACAAATCCCTGCTCCTCAAGCGCATCGAGGGTGCGGCTCATCGTCGACTGCTCGACCACGGCAAGGAACGACAGCTCGTTGACGGTCAATCCTGGCGAGATCGTCAGCAGCGCTATGGCCCGCATCTTGGGCGTCGTCAGGTCGAGCGGGCGCAGCAATTCCTGCAGGTTGGCGTTGTAGCTTGCCGACAGCCGATTGATGAGATGCGGCGCAAAGCGGTTGAGCCCGATTTCGCCAAGGCTGGGCAGGCGGTTGCCGTCGCCTGCCTCTCTGAACGACCCGAGGAAGTATTTCGTGACCATTGCTACCTGTTCGGCTCGATGGAGTTCGTCGCTGTCCGAATTGCCATGAAGCCGATTATCCGGCAACCGTCCAGAGCGTCGCTGCCGAGATCAGACGCACAACGTCGCACTAGAACGAAAGGCCGGGCGCCAAACGGCAACCCGGCCCACGCCGTGGCGATTGGTTCCTCGATATGAAGCGCCATCCGCCTTTCGGCGACGGCGGCGGTGGGAGCCGCCGCAGTCCTCAAAAAATTACTAGCTCAGGCCCGAGGCGCGAGCGCGAAGGCGCGTACCGGGCTGCCGGTACCCCCGACGATCTTAAGCGGCGCCACGACCAGCACGGCACCCGTGGCTGGCAGCTTGTCGAGGTTGCACAGGCTGGCAAGGCCGTAGCTGCCGACTTCCAGCAAAAGGCTGTGCGCCGGGAATGGTGGGTCCATCGCCACCGCGCTGCCGGCATCGGTGCCGACGCATTCGTTGCCAAAACCGAGCACTCCTCGTTCTACCAGGTAGCGCACGCAATCGACGCTCGGACCAGGCGTGTGCGGGCCCYTTTCATCGGCGTTCAGGAAGGCTTCGGTGGAAGTGTTTCGGTGATACCAGTCCGAGCGCATCAGTACCCAGGCTCCCTTGGGGATCRCGCCGTGGACGGCTTCCCATGCCTTGACGCCATCGGCGGTGAGCAGGAAATCGGGATTGTCAGCCACTTGCTTCGAACAATCAATGACCACGCAAGGCGCGACAAAGGACTGGGGCGACACGGTGTCAGTGGTGCCCTGAGCGACATCCTTGCCGGAAATCCAATGCGCTGGGGCATCGAAATGCGTGCCGGTGTGTTCACCCAGCTCCATCCAGCCCCAAGCCCACCATGGGCCGTTCGCGTCATAGCGCGAGATCTCGTGCATCTTGAACTTCGGCGTGTTCTTGGCGAAATCCGGCGGCAGATAGAGAACCGGGGTGTCCGGCCCTAGCGGAGCGGTCAGGTCGACGATCTGGACCGCGCCCGTGGCGATTGCTGAAGCGAAATCCGCCAGCGTCTGGTTGGCACTCATCTTGGCTCTCCTCCTCCTTGATGGGCCCGAAGCCCAAGTCCTGCTCAGCCTATTCAAGTCATATGCATTTGCAAATATTATTTTCGCATTGACGTCAGTGGCGCCGGTATCCTTCGAGCACGAATATCCCCGCATGCATGGTTTTTGATCACGCAGGCTTGCCGACCGCCCCACCGAGGTTACGCCGGACCAAGCCAAACTGCGTTCGTCGCTCCGGCAGACCCGTGGCATTGCTACTTCTTTTCGGCTGCAGTCCCGAAGAAATACCTCATTTCGACGCAAAGTCGATCAAAATCCGCGGCCGCGCAGGAGCAGCGGCCGCCGGCTTCATCCTGCCATGCAAGGCATTGCGGATGAAGCTAACAGATTGACACCAAAGAGCATTTTTCTACTTGCGGATGGCCGATCACGTCGATTTCGCGTCCTGCAACCTCGCTTTACAACACCAATTTTTTGTGCGCTTATGATCAAATGATGAAACAGAGGAGCCTTGCCGCGACGCCTTCACCAACAGGCAGCAAAGCC
Organism: Aminobacter sp. P4_H6_2; assembly: GCF_056400805.1. Lineage (NCBI taxonomy): Bacteria > Pseudomonadati > Pseudomonadota > Alphaproteobacteria > Hyphomicrobiales > Phyllobacteriaceae > Aminobacter > Aminobacter sp. P4_H6_2. The sequence continues at coordinate 875 of NZ_JBFUKO010000537.1, read as the reverse complement.
TGAGACGAGCGCGCGGCGGCCATCATCCAAACAAGGGGAACAGAACTGTGATGAACAAGACCAAGGGCCTGATGCTGGCTAGCATGCTCGCGGCCACAGCGTTTTCCACGTCATCGGCAATGGCTGACGAAGCCGCCTGCCCGGTCAAGATCGGCGGCGTGCTGTCGCTGACCGGCTCGATGGGTGCCGTGGGCAAGAACATCGCCAACAGTGCGCAGCTCGCCATTGCCAACATCAACGAAGGCGGCGGCATCAAGGGTTGCCAGGTCGAGTTTGTACTGCGCGATGACCAGGGCCAGCCCAATGTCGGCGTCGACGCGGCCAAGTTTCTTGTCGATGTCGAAGGGGTCAAAGCCTTGACGGCCAGCATTGGCAGCGGCGTTACCATCCCGATCCTGACCTCGGTTTCGGCTCCCTCGCAGATACCGCAGATCGCCTGCTGTGCGTCCGCCCCGATCCTCACAACGCTCGCGCAGGAAGGCAAGACAAGCGGCTTCTTCTTCCGCACCCAGCCGACCGTCAAGAACCTCGCTTATCCGCCGGCCAAGATCGCGGCCGAGCGCGGCTTCAAGCGCATCGCAATCATCTACGTCAACAACGACTACGGCACGAGCCTTCTGAAGGATTTCTCGACGGCAACGGAGAAGCTTGGCGGCGAAGTGGTGAAAGCGGTCGCCTTCAACGAGAACCAGGCCTCGTATCGCGCCGAAGTGTCCGCCGCGCTCGCAGAAAAGCCGGATGCGATGTTCCTTGTCGCCTTCCCGCAGGATGGTGCGACGATCACTCGCGAATGGATCTCGCTTGGCGGCACCCAATCGTTGATCCTCAACAACGCGCTGCGCAGCCCCGACTTCGTCAAGGCGGTGGGCTCCAAG
>NZ_JBFUKO010000536.1:0-3753 GCF_056400805.1 Aminobacter sp. P4_H6_2 | reverse complement strand
GTCGAGCCGCTCCTTCGAGACATCGATCCCTACAACGACAAAAGCAGCGTCCATCTTCTCCCATCCTTGCCTAATCGGGCTTCGCTTGCGGCCCTGGCGACTGTTCGGGGTCGATGGAACGGCGGACGAAGACCCAAGCTCTCCCACGGGCTTGGTGTCCCAAAGGAACTTCGGTCTCCCGTCCGCCACCGCACCGCTAACAATAGCAGATGCGGCAACGTTCAAGTTACAAGGGTAAGGGTGAGGGGCAATTTGTACCCTAGGAACGTACGCTATCGCTCAGCCCCCCAACCCCTCGAACAGCACCGTCGACAGGTAACGTTCGGCAAAGGACGGGATGATGACGACGATGTTTTTGCCTGCATTTTCCGGGCGCGAACCGACGATGACGGCGGCTTGAAGGGCGGCACCCGAGGAGATGCCGACCGGCACACCTTCGAGGCGGGCGACGAGACGAGCATTGGCCACCGCGTCCTCGTTGGAGACCTTGACGATCTCGTCATAGATCGTGGTGTCCAGCACCTTGGGCGCGAAACCGGCGCCGATGCCCTGGATCTTGTGCGGGCCGGGCTGGCCACCCGACAGAACAGGCGAACCTTCCGGCTCGACCGCCACGACATGGAGCGAAGGCTTGCGCTTCTTGATGACCTGGCCGACGCCGGTGATGGTGCCGCCCGTGCCGATGCCGGCAACGAAGATGTCGATCGAGCCTTGCGTGTCGTTCCAGATTTCTTCGGCGGTGGTCTCGCGATGGATCTCGGGGTTGGCGGGGTTTTCGAACTGCTGCGGGATGACAGCGTTCGGGATGGTCTGCGCCAGCTCCTCAGCCTTGGCGATGGAACCCTTCATGCCCTTGGCGCCTTCGGTCAGCACCAGTTCGGCGCCGAGCAACGCCAGCATCTTGCGGCGTTCGATCGACATCGTCTCGGGCATGGTCAGGATCAGCTTGTAGCCCTTGGCGGCGGCGGCGAAGGCAAGTGCGATGCCGGTATTGCCCGAGGTCGGCTCGATCAGCGTGCTCTTGCCCGGAGTGATGCGGCCGTCGGCCTCAAGTGCCTCGATCATGGCGACGCCGATGCGGTCCTTGACGCTGCCTATCGGATTGAAGAATTCGAGCTTGGCGATGAGGTTCGCCACCACCCCCTTTTCCCTGGCGAATTTGTCGAGCCTGACCAGAGGCGTGTCGCCGATGGTCTCGGTGATCGAGCCATAGACGCGACCGCGACCGGGCACACGCGTGGAGGTGACGGGCTTGTTCATCGATTTCGCTCCCGAAATAGGCCTGAGTTTTGAACTGCGAAGATAGGGTGTCGCAGGGCAAATTCCGAGTGGGTGCCGTGCTGATTAGGGGCAGTTCACGGAAACATGTTTCCGTGAACGCCAATTCAGGAGAATGAAATTCCAGCCAGCGCCGTTACTGGCGGACAGCAATCGCGGCCGCGGCACCGACCATGAAGCCGGCGGCGGTGCGGTTGAGAAGCTTGAGCGCGCGCGGCGTCTTGAGGAACCAGCGCGCCTTGGACGCCAACAGCAGGTAGGGCACCAGCACGATCAGCAGCACGGCGATGGTGATGGCAACGAGAATGCCATAGTCGGCAAGCGTCGGCGAATGCAGGTCGACCACCGTCGGGGTGATCGCCAGATAGAAAATCATCGTCTTGGGATTGCCCAAAGTCACGGTCAGCCCGGCGAGGAAGCTCGCCAGCAGGCCGCCCTTGCCCTTCTTTGCCTCGACGGTCTCGGGCGTGATGCCGCTGGTCCAGAAGTTCCAGGCGAGATAGACAAGGTAGGCAACACCGAGCCATTTGATCGCCAAAAACACCATGCCGAAGGACTGGGCGACAAAGGCAAGGCCAAGGACGACGGCGGTGAGATAGGTGAGATCGCCGACCACCAGCCCAAGCGACATGGCAAGCGAGGAGCGGAAGCCCGAGCCGAGCGCGCGTGCCACGAGTGCGGTTACCCCGGGACCCGGAATGGCGGCGGCAATCGCAAGCGCGCCGCTATAGGCGAGAAATCCTGTAAGGGTCATGTGATCTGCTCGGGGTGGGTTGGACGGCGTTGATATGGCACGAAAGCGGTTTCCTGGGAATGTCGCGGGGGTTGGGCCAGCGATCACATTTTCTCAGAAAATACCCCGCAGAGATCGACATTCGCCGCCCTCTGGTGTAGGCGCACGGTCCGATTGCGGCCCCGGCAGAAGCTCGAGGGTCGCCCATTCATGCAGAAAATCCAGGACTCAACGATGCGACCGGCTTTCGGCGGCATAGACTTCGGCACTTCCAACTCGACCGTCGGCGTGATCGAGAACGGCCGCCCGCGCCTCGTGGCGCTCGAGGGCGACAGCGTCACGCTGCCGTCTGCCATCTTCTTCAACTTCGAAGACAACCAGACCGCCCTTGGCCGCCACGCCATCGGCGAATACACCGACGGCGCCGAGGGCCGCCTGATGCGCGCGCTGAAGAGCGTGCTCGGTTCGTCGCTGGTGCATGAAAAGACCCGCATCAAGGCGCGCCAGATCGCCTTTACGGACATCATCGGCATGTTCGTCGGCCATCTCAAGGATCGGCTCGAAGGCCATGTTGGCGAGCCGGTCGAAAACGTCGTGCTCGGGCGCCCGGTGCAGTTCGTCGACGATAATCCCGAAGCCGACGCCGCAGCCCAGAGTGAGCTCGAAAAGGCGGCACGCGCGCAAGGCTTCAAGCACATCGACTTCCAGTTCGAGCCGATCGCCGCAGCACTCGATTACGAGCGCACGGTGACGCGCGAAGAGCTGGCGCTGATCGTCGACATGGGCGGCGGCACGTCGGACTTTTCCATCGTTCGCGTTTCACCCGAGCGTGCAGCATCCAGCGACCGCAAGGCCGACATCCTCGCCAATCGCGGCGTCCATATCGGCGGCACCGATTTCGACCGGCTGCTCAGCATCGCCCATGTCATGCCCGAGCTCGGCTATCTCACACCGACCAAGGACGGCAAGCGCAACCTGCCGGCGGGATACTTCATCGATCTCGCGACGTGGCAGCGCATCAACTTGCTCTACACGCCCAAGGCCAAGCTCGATTTGCGCCAGATCCGTTTCGAGGCGGCGCGCCCCGACCTCATCGATAGGCTGATCGAGGTGGTCGACCAGCGTTTCGGCCACGCTTTGGCGACCAAGGTCGAAAAGGCCAAGATCGAGCTGACCGACGCGGACCAGGCAACCATCGAAGTTGCGCTGCCGGGCACGCGCTTTGATGCGTCTCTGACCAGGCAGGGACTTGAAGACACCATTCGCAGCGCGGTCGAGCGCGTCACGGCGACCGTCGCCGACACGCTTGAAGAAGCGCAGGTGCAAGCCCAAGACATCACTGCCGTGTTCTTGACCGGCGGCTCGACCGCCATCCCGCTGGCGCGCCAGAGCATCCTGGCGCTCGTGCCCGGGGCCAAGATCGTCCAGGGCGACGCTTTCGGCAGCGTGGGCCTCGGCCTCGCGCTCGATGCGCAGCGGAAATTCGGCTAGGACAATCGAAGTACTACAGCGTCCTTTGCGCGTCCTGGTCGCACGGCGCTGTAGGTCTCAGGCGCCTGCTTTGTAAAAATCCTCGTCGAGGCGCTTTTCCAGTTCGACGAGGTCGGCGGGCACCGGCAAGCCTTGCGCCCGCAATTCGGCCAGCTTCTCGCGCAGGCGCTCGTGCAGTTCGTGTTCGTCTTCGGGCTGGTTGACCATTTCCTGCAAGAGGACCGCAATCTCGGCCTTGATCTGTTCGAATG
>NZ_JBFUKO010000535.1:0-3764 GCF_056400805.1 Aminobacter sp. P4_H6_2 | reverse complement strand
ATCCAGTATGGCCCTCCTTCGGCGGTAATCAAAAGGGACTCTTTGTTTGCCGTGTCGAACCCTCCATCTCTAGCTATATTACTGGCAACAATCCGGAGGCATCAGTGGGCACTTCCCAGAAACGAGCAATCCAAAATTATCGGACCCGCCTCGGCGAACGTGGCCTTACACGTTTTGAGGTATTGGGCCGCGATGGTGATCGCGACCTGATCCGATCACTTGCGCGCCGACTGGCCGAAGACGGCCCCGATGCCGCTCGGCTACGTGTTGCCGTCGCCCAGACCATATCTGGCGAGCCACCCAAGATCGGCGGCATTCTCGCAGCACTCCGACGCTCGCCTCTAGTCGGTGCCGACCTCGATCTAAGCCGCCCCCATGTGGCGGGGCGTAAGATTGATCTGTGACGCGCTACAAGCGCTGCTGACATGGCTGGGCGCGTAGAAAGACGACGAGCTCTTCATAGCGTCGCTTACTGTGGCCGAAATCCGCCGCGGCATCCTGGAAAAGCCCTCGGGCCGGAAGCGGCAGACGTTGGAAACATGGTTCTCCGGTCCCGAAGGCCCGCAGGTTCTCTTTGCAGGGCGCGTACTCCYGTTCGACGAGCGCGCGGGCTTGATCTGGGCGACATTCCTGGCCGACAGTAAAGCATCAGGGCGCCCTCGCAGCGGCCTCGACATGATCATCGCCTCCGTCGCCACAGCCAATGGCTGTGTCGTCGTCACGGACAACGAGAAGGGTTTTGCGGGGACAGGCTTCATCAATCCGCTGCGCGCGAAATGAGAATGCACGTGCTGTTCAATGGTGGCGATCTCGTGGACATCACCCGGGTCTTGCAAAATGTTGCGGGCGAAAGCATGCCAGGAAGGTGAAGCTCGCAGGCAATTCTAGCCACAGCTGACCAGGGTGCCCAGTTGACCAGCACGGACTGGACAGCTTTCCTGAGGCACCACAATCTTGAGCATTCGATGAGCCGACGTGGGAACTGCCACGACAACGCCGTGGCGGAGAGCTTCTTCAACCTACTCAAGCGCGAGCGGATACGGCGCAGGATCTGCCAAACGCGCGAAGAGGCCAGGCAAGACGTGTTCGACTTCTACCAACGGTCGTCGAAGCGAAGGGCAGCCACGCGATCTATGCGCTGCGCGCGATCACATGTGCCAGATCCGTGCGCCGAGCGCGACGCGCTGATCGGTGCCACAGCACTGGTTCACGGAATGACGGTTGTCACGCGAAATTTCGCGGACGTTTCAGCGTTCACGGTAGACCTGGTGACCCCTGGGGAAGTCTGATCCTGACAATTGCTGGCGCCGAGCATAGCGAGAATACCGCTTGAGCCAATCCTCAACCGGGGCGTTGCCGCGCTGACGAACGATGCTCCTGTCGGTTCTTCTCCCGAATTTTCGGTCTGACATGTTCCAATTCCTCCCTCGACTTGGAAGAGCAGCATCAAAGTCACGACTGGTCGAATTTCGCTAGGTGAAACGCTCCAACCATGCGAGGGCCAAGCGTTCTTGCGGATCTAGCCGCAATACCCGCGGCGGCCTCCCAAGCGCTGCAATATTAGTTGAAAGGCTGCCCTTGCTCCAAGCTTCCACCGTAAGTGGGTGAATGTAGCCTTGCCGACACACGGTTCTGGTGTTGCCCAAATGATTGGCAACCTGATCGATCACCTCGTTGCATGCCCGCTTAATCAGGCGGTCGGTGTCAGGGACTTCGCGTCCAGCAAAAAGCGTCAGGGCTCGAACAGTGCCGCCCCAAGTGCGGAAATCTTTGGACGTGAATTCGCCTCCGCTTGCTTCACGGATGTAGGCGTTTACGTCGTTTGAAGTGACTGCGGTCCTGCCACCTTGATCATCCAAATACTGAAACAGCATCTGACCTGGAATATCTTGAAGCGATCTCATCGCCCTCGCCATACGCCGATCAGCGATGCTCAGATTCCATTCCTTCCCCGATTTGCCTTTGAATGCAAAACGGATCATCGAACCTGCGATGCTGACGTGCTTGTTCCGCAGTGTTGTCAGCCCATAGCTCCTATTTGCTTTCGCATAGGTGGAGCTGCCGACACGGATCATCGTTTGGTCCAACAGCCAAACGACGAGAGCCAGGACTCGCTCACGCACGGGTCCCCGTAACCTTAAATCGTGTTCGACTTGTTTGCGCAGGCGGGGCAAAGCTCGTGCGAAATCTACGAGGCCAGAGAACTTAGCGTCACCGCGAGATTGCGACCATTGCTGGTGGTACAGGTACTGTTTGCGCCCCCGCTGATCGCGCCCGGTCGCTTGAATGTGTCCATCCGGGTCGGGGCATATCCAGACCTCAGTCCATGCGGGAGGAATGGCGAGCGCTTCAATGCGCCCACGTGTGGCCGTGCTCACTGTCTTGCCGTTCGACGTATAGCGAAAAGATCTTCCTATTCTCCGCCGCAGAACGCCGGGCTCACTATCGGTCACATATTTTAGCGACGCTGATCGTGCCGCCTTTGCTGTATCGCCATCGTTAAGCATCGCAACACCCCGAACCAGCACAAGCCTGCAACCGCAAAACAGTTCCAGCACACTACACGACAGGAACGCTTTTGCAGACGAGCGGCCGCCGCGGACCTTTGTGTGCGGCTTGCTAAACATCCAAAATCCTGAGGCCTCCGAGCACTGGACCAATCCGCAGCAATGAAGCGAGCGGGAGCGTCCTCCAAAAGCGCCAACCGCATATCCCTCCTTCTTGACGCTGACGGAGATGGGGAGGGCCGAATTGCGGACCACCTTCCTTCAAAGCCTGAACCCGCCCTTGTGGGATGACTCTGATTGGCAACAAGCTCTATGTCGCCAATACCGACGCAATCGTTTCCTTTCCTGATTCCCCGCGGTCAAACCCACAGGCGCAGGCGAAAAGATCGTGGATTTGCTCGCTGGGACGATCAACCACCATTGGACCAAGGACGTGATCGCCAGCGTGACGGCACCATGCTCTATGCCACCGTCGGATCCAACAGCATGTCGGTGAAAATGGGATGGGAGCGGAGGAAAAAAAGCGCCGGCATTCTTGAGATTGATCTCGCCACGCGTCGCACGGGTTTGCTTGCGTCAGATAGGCAATCCGAATGGTCTTTCATGGCGGCTTTGGGTTGCCGAGAACGAACGAGATGAGATCGGCAATGATCTTGTTCCGGACTAACGTCGGTACGCAGACGCAGCTTATACGGTTGGCCCTGAAGCTATTTCGGGCAACATGTCGATGTCCGGCCAAAACCGCCACGACCTAATCGAGGGCCGAGGCTATCACCCCGCATTACGCGCTAGGCCCGCATACTGCCTCGTTGGGGACGTTCAACACAGGGTCGCTCTTTGGTTTCCAATTCAAAGGCGGCGCATTCGTCGGCCAGCATGGTTCCTGGAATCGGGATCCGCACAGTGGCTACAAAGTTATCTTCGTCGCCTTTAGGGATGGCAAACCGGTCGGAAAACCGCACGACATACAGGTTTTCGCAACGCCCCAGGCGACGCTTTGGGTAAAAGGCACGACCTTTCCGAATCGGGAATTGGCTTTAACTCAACGACAATCTTCATCTCCGAAGATCCGCAACGCTTCGGCATTCAAGACTGTGATCGAACCATAATTGGTCGTCAGCCATCCGTTCTCGGCAAACCGCTTCAAGGCGGCATTGACTTGACGGCGTGACGCTGAGGCCATCGTGCCGACCTCGGTCTGCGTCAACAGGACCTGTTGGCTACTCCAGGTCATGCGCTGCAGCACCGAGGCTATCC
>NZ_JBFUKO010000534.1:0-3782 GCF_056400805.1 Aminobacter sp. P4_H6_2 | reverse complement strand
ACCGTTCTTCTGGTTGGTCACCTTGAGCTTGGTGCCGAAGGGAAGCGAACGATGCGCTGCGGTCATGGCCGATGGATTCATGCGCTCGCCCGAAGCTGTCTTCGAGTTCAGCGCGTACCAGGATGCACCGCCGCATTGGGCCGAGGCGGTACCGGTGGAGGCTAGAAACATCATGCTGGCGGCAATGGCGGCCGCCGCGATCGCGGGCTTGGCGTTCTTCATCTTCTGGTTAACACTCCGTTGATTGTACACACGGAGCGGTTTCAACCTAAATGTGGCAGCGAATGGGGCAACCTTCGGGCGGTTCCATGACGAGCGCACACGTTTGGAGTCTCTGGGTAACAGTTTGTCAGAGTCAAAGTGCCTGGCGTAAGGAATATTTTCACACTTGCAGGCGTCGAGCGCAGGTGATCGGGAGATCAGTGGAATCTATGCGTACGAAGTAACTGTCGGAAATACTTCCCAAGGTTCGCGGATTCCAAGCTCTGGCAAGGAGTTCTGGGACCTTCAATCGAAGTGGATTGTCGTGATGAGAATCGCAGGCAATATATTCGCCGGGCTCGCTGCAGTGCTCGGCGTCGTCTGGATGTTGCAGGGCGCAGGCTGGCTCGGCGGCAGCTTCATGACCGGGCAGACCAGGTGGTTCTGGATCGGGCTTGCAACCACGCTATGCGGTTGTGCCGGCCTGTTGTGGCTCCATCGCCACCGACGCGGATGAGGGACGGGCTGTCCCTGCTTCGTGAGCAGAGCAGTCCTTCTTCGTCATTGAACTTATTGCGTTTTTTTGAGATAATGCTGCCAGTGCGAAGAACGCCCGACTGAGGAGTTCGACAGGCACGCACACATAGTCCTCACGGGCGCTCGAGCTTAACTCGAACGTATCCGAAGAGGATTTTTATCATGGCAACCCTTGAGAAAATGGCCCCCGCTGGCCTCATGCAACACCGGCGCTGGGAGGACATCGCGTCGATGATCCTCGGCGTCGCGATCATTGCCTCGCCGATGCTGCTCGGCAATGCCGGCATGCCCAAGATGGTGGCGGTCACAGCGCTTGTGGGCGCTGCCGTCGTGGTGCTCGCCGGCCTGGAGCAGGTCTTCCTGCGGCGCTGGGAGGAATTCCTGTCGCTGCTGTGCGGCGCCTGGATGATCATCTCGCCATTCTTCTTCCAGTATGGCGGCGCGCTGCGCAGCTGGCACATCGGCCTTGGCATCGCAGTGGCGGCACTGGCCGTGCTGGAACTCTGGCAGGATCGCAACCGCAACCTTGAGGCATGACGCATCGCCGAGAATGAACCTGGCCCGGGGTTTAGGGATCAGCTCTATGTCTACCGTCGTTCAGGTCGAAGCTTGTCCGACGGGTGCTGGCATCGCTGACTTGGATCGGCCCGATTGATGCGGCGCTCGCGACAGGCGGCGTGGATGCGCTGAAATTCAGGCAATAAAAAAGCCCGGCAAAACCGGGCTTTTTTTGAGTGTTTCTCGACAGCAAGGAGCTATCTGAAACAGGAAACTGGTGCCCAGAAGAGGACTCGAACCTCCACGCCTCGCGGCACACGGACCTGAACCGTGCGCGTCTACCAATTCCGCCATCTGGGCTGGTGGCGGTGATGTAAGCGGGCGAAGCGACTGTGTCAACGCGCTTTTTCAGCTTTTGCCGACGAATGCTGCGACGGGTTGGAATTGTCGCATTCAAGCATGCCGCATGACGCAGGGGCAGGCGGCATATCGAAGCCGGCGAAGCGTTGGGAGCCGCGAATTCGCAGCTCCCTTATAAGCTTACGCCAGCACTTCCTTGGAAGCCACGGTCGAATCAGCGTTGAGCTTGTAGACGATCGGCACACCGGTCCCGAGTTCGAGCTTCACGATGTCCGGACCCGAAATGCCTTCAAGCGCCATGATCAGCGCGCGCAGCGAATTGCCATGCGCTGCGACCAGGACCGTGCCGCCGCGCAGCACGTGCGGCTGCATGTCATGCATGTAGTAGGGCCATACGCGCGCGCCGGTGTCCTTGAGGCTCTCGCCGCCGGGCGGCGGGGTGTCGTAGGAGCGGCGCCAGATATGGACCTGCTCCTCGCCCCACTTGGCGCGGGCATCGTCCTTGTTGAGGCCGTTGAGGTCGCCATAGTCGCGCTCGTTGAGCGCCTGGTTGCGGATGGTCTTGAGGTCGCTCTGACCGGTGGCGTCGAGGATATGCTGGCAGGTCTTTTGCGCACGCATCAGGGCCGAGGTGTAGGCGATGTCGAACTTCAGCCCGCGCGCATTGAGCTTCTGGCCGGCGGCCTTGGCTTCGGCGGTGCCCTGCTCGGTCAGGTCGACGTCGCGCCAGCCGGTGAACAGGTTCTTCAAGTTCCATTCGCTCTGGCCGTGACGGACGAGCACGAGAGTTCCGGACATTTTTGCTCCCTTGAGATTGAGATGATGAGGCTGGATTCGGTTGACTAGAGGCCGAGAACGTCGCGCATCGAGTAAAGCCCAGGCTTGCGGCCGTGCGCCCATAGCGCTGCCTTGACGGCGCCGCGGGCGAAGATGGTGCGGTCCTCGGCTTGATGCGACAGGGTGATGCGTTCGCCGGTGCCGGCCAGGATGACGGAATGGTCGCCGACGACCGAGCCGCCGCGCAGCGCGGCAAAGCCGATCGTGCCGGCCTCGCGCACGCCGGTGTGGCCGTCACGCACGCGCACGCTCTTCTCGGCCAGCGCGATCTTGCGGCCTTCGGCCGCCGCCTCGCCGAGAAGCAGCGCCGTGCCCGAAGGCGCGTCGACCTTGTGGCGGTGGTGCATTTCAAGGATTTCGATGTCGAAGTCGCTGGGCCCGAGCGCCTGGGCAGCCTTTTCAACCAGCACCGCGAGCAGGTTGACGCCGAGGCTCATATTGCCCGACTTGACGATGGTGGCATGGCGCGCGGCAGCAGCGATCCTGGCGTCGTCTTCCGGCGAACAGCCGGTGGTGCCGATGACATGGGCAATGCGCGCCTGGCCGGCGTAGCCGGCGAATTCGACGGTCGCAGCCGGGACGGTGAAATCGAGCACGCCGTCGGCCTTGGCAAAGGCTGCCAGCGGATCGTCGGTGATTTCGACATTGATGATGCCGATGCCGGCGAGTTCGCCTGCGTCCTTGCCGAGATGCGGCGAACCGGCACGCTCAATGGCGCCGACGACGCGAACGCCCTCCATGGCGTGGACGGTGCGCAACAGCACCTGACCCATTCGCCCGGCGGCACCGACCACCACAAGACCCATGTCGCTCATTGTCAGCTCCTTGCGGCGTCTTCAAACAGGCAGCCCTGTCGCTGCGCGAAAACTGCGCCCCTCATAAAGCATGACGTGCGAAGGGGAAACCGCCTTTTGGTAGGCTAAAGGCGCCAGCGCCGGTCGCCAGTCTCGACGCCGAACAGTTCTGGCGTGCGCGCATAGGCGGCGAGGCCGGCAAGGGCTGCCAGTGGATGCGTGATGACATAGACCGGCATCGAGGCCATCAGTTCGCGATGCGGGGCCTTGTCTTCGAAAGCCTCGCGGAAATTGCCCTGTTTCAGCGCCGGTACGATCTTCTGGGCAATGCCACCGGTGAGATAGACGCCGCCCTTGCTCTTGAACACCAGCGCCAGGTCGCCAGCGGTACGTCCAAGGCAGGTGACGAAAATGGAAAGGGCTTCTTCGGCAATCACGTCGCTGCCGGCAAGCGCTGCAGCGGTGACTTCAGCCGGCTGGGTGAGGGTGGGGGCCTTACGGTCTGCCGTGGCCACGGCGCGATAGGTGTTGACCAGGCCGCGCCCGCACAGGTTC
>NZ_JBFUKO010000533.1:0-3798 GCF_056400805.1 Aminobacter sp. P4_H6_2 | reverse complement strand
AGGCGCCGAAGCTGCCAATCTCCCCACCTGAGGGGGAGATGGCCGGCAGGCCAGAGGGGGCAACGTGGAGTGCGGCCTCTCATTCTTCCACTATTCGACAAGAAGAGAACGCAGCACCTCCCTCAGTGCCAGCGGCAGATCTTCAGCGATCAACCCGGGCCCAAAACGGCGCGCTGCCTCGGCATGCATCCATACTGCAGCGCATGCGGCCTCGAAGGGTGGCATCGCCTGCGCCAGAAGTGCGGCAACGATGCCCGACAGCACGTCGCCCGAGCCGGCGGTCGCCAGAAGCGGCGTGCCGTTGGTATTGATCGCCGCCCGCCCGTCTGGGGCGGCAATCACCGTGTCCGGGCCCTTGTAGATGATGGTTGCATGGCCGCGTTTTGCAGCCGCTCGCGCCCGCTCCAGCTTGGAAAGCTTGCCGTCTGCTGCAATATCGGGAAACAAGCGGCCGAACTCGCCGTGATGCGGCGTCAGCACAAGGCTTGGTGCATTCGGCCGTTTCGCCGCCTCAAAAAAAGCCGCGCGCTGATGTGACAGCGAGGTGATGCCGTCGGCATCGAGCACCAGCGCGCCAAACCGCCCCTCGGCAACCGACATCAGTTCAAGCGCGAAACGGCCGACCTCCGGCTCGGGGCCAAGGCCGGGGCCGTAGACCAGAACCTCGGGCTTGCGCGCGCCGAGAAAAGCCAACGCATCGGCAAGCGTGTCGGAACGCCGGAGAATGATCGAGGTCAGGTGGGCAGCGTTGGCGGCCAATGCTGTGCCCGGCGACAGAACCGTGACCGCACCGGCGCCCGTCCGTGCCGCAGCCATCGCCGACAGGCGCGCGGCACCTGTTGCCGACGGGCCGCCTGAGAAGACGCCGACATGGCCGCGGCTGTATTTGTGGGCATCGTTTGCCGGCGCGGGAAACAGATGTTGCCACCATGCCGGATCGTTTTCGAAGCAGCGCGTGCCTGTGGCCGCAATGGTGGCGTCAGAGATGCCGATGTCGGCGACACTGATTTCGCCACAAAACGACCGGCCGGGAAACAGCAGGTGCCCCGGCTTCTTGCGTGCAAAGGTCACGGTCACGGTGGCCGTGACCGCGTCGCCCAGGACCTCGCCCGACGTCCCCGACACACCCGACGGCAGGTCTACCGCCACGACGGGCACGCCCGCTTCGGTCGTCCGCACGATCGCCGCCAACACATCAGCCGTCAGCGCTTTGGACAGCCCCGCACCGTAGAGCGCATCGACCACCACAGAGCCGGCCTCGGGTGCGAACGCTGCAAGAGGCCGAACCGCGACCGGGCATTCGGCGGCAGCCAGTGCCGCATCGCTGCCGACGCGCGGGCTGGCGGTAGCAAAAAGCCTGACATCGACGCCGCTTTCGGCAAGCAGGCGCGCAACGACATAACCGTCGCCGCCATTGTTGCCCGGCCCGCACAACACATGAACCGCCTGCGCGCCGGAAAACCGTATTTGGACAACATCGGCGATGGCAGCCCCTGCCCGTCGCATAAGGCCGATGCCATCCACCGGCCCGGCAGCGATCGTCAACCGGTCGGCTTCGGCCATCTCGCTTGGGGTCAGAAGTTCAAACGCCATGGCGGCCATCCCGGGTCGTTTCTGAGAGATGCTTGAGAGTTAGCACGCCGCCGCATCCCACCCAAACGGCAATGCGCCTGGCTCACGGTGTACAAATCATGAGCATTTTGCTGATTTTTTGTGCAGACGAGCAACGCGCGAAGCGATGAAATTTTGTGCGCATCTCGACCAGCCGGCTGAAATCGGCTCCAATCGCCGCGTCTTCGGCTGCCACCTGGGCAAACCGAACAAAGTCATCGCAGCCACTCGACTTGGCACGCTTCGTGCTTGAAAGATGCGCGAGTGGGTGCATCACCCCTGAGTTACGGCATCGGAGGCCATATTCGCATGAAAARGATCGAAGCGATCATCAAGCCGTTCAAGCTCGACGAAGTGAAGGAAGCGCTTCAGGAAGCCGGCCTGCAAGGCATCACGGTCACCGAAGCCAAGGGTTTTGGCCGCCAGAAGGGCCATACCGAGCTCTATCGCGGCGCCGAATACGTCGTCGACTTTTTGCCCAAGGTGAAGATCGAAGTCGTGCTCGGCGACGAATCGGTGGAAGCCGCCATCGAAGCGATTCGCAAGGCGGCCCAGACCGGCCGCATCGGCGACGGCAAGATTTTTGTCTCCAACATCGAGGAAGTCGTGCGCATCCGCACCGGCGAGACCGGCATAGACGCCATCTGACCTCGCATCAGTTCATTCTCATCCAAACGTCACAGGGAAACATTATGACGACAGCCAAAGACATCATGAAGCAGATCAAGGACAACGACGTGAAGTTCGTCGACCTGCGCTTCACCGATCCGAAGGGCAAGCTCCATCACGTCACCATGGACATCGCCGAAGTCGAAGAAGAGATGTTCGCCGACGGCGTCATGTTCGACGGTTCGTCGATCATCGGCTGGAAGGCCATCAACGAGTCCGACATGGTGCTTATGCCCGACATGGACACGGTCCACATGGACCCGTTCTTTGCCCAGTCGACCATGGTCATCCTGTGCGACATTCTCGACCCGGTTTCGGGCGAGGCCTATAACCGCGATCCGCGCGGCATCGCCAAGAAGGCCGAGGCCTATCTCAAGGCCGAAGGCATCGGCGACACCATCTTCGTCGGCCCGGAAGCCGAATTCTTCGTCTTCGACGACGTCAAGTACAAGGCCGACCCTTACAACACCAGCTTCAAGCTCGACTCGACCGAACTGCCGTCCAACGACGACACCGACTACGAGACCGGCAACCTTGGCCACCGTCCGCGCGTCAAGGGCGGCTATTTCCCGGTGCCGCCGATCGACAGCTGCCAGGACATGCGCTCGGAAATGCTGACCGTGCTGTCCGAGATGGGCGTGCGCGTCGAAAAGCACCACCACGAGGTGGCGGCCGCCCAGCACGAACTCGGCATTAAGTTCGACACGCTGGTCCGCAACGCCGACAAGATGCTGATCTACAAGTATGTCGTGCATCAGGTTGCCAATGCCTACGGCAAGACGGCCACCTTCATGCCAAAGCCGATCTTCGGCGACAACGGCTCAGGCATGCACGTCCATATGTCGATCTGGAAGGGTGGGAAGCCGACCTTCGCTGGCAACGAATATGCCGGGCTTTCGGAAAGCTGCCTCTATTTCATCGGCGGCATCATCAAGCACGCCAAGGCGATCAACGCGTTCACCAACCCGCTGACCAACTCCTACAAGCGTCTGGTGCCGGGTTATGAGGCGCCCGTTCTGCTCGCCTATTCCGCGCGCAACCGTTCGGCCTCCTGCCGCATTCCGTTCGGCAATTCGCCGAAGGCCAAGCGCGTCGAGGTCCGCTTCCCCGATCCGGGCGCGAACCCCTATCTCTGCTTCGCAGCCCTGCTGATGGCCGGCCTCGACGGCATCAAGAACAAGATCCACCCCGGCCAGCCGATGGACAAGGATCTCTACGACCTGYCGGCCAAGGAGCTGAAGAAGATCCCGACCGTCTGCGGCAGCTTGCGCGAAGCACTCCAGAGCCTCGACAAGGACCGCGGCTTCCTCAAGGCCGGCGGCGTCTTCGACGACGACCAGATCGACTCGTTCATCGAGTTGAAGATGGCCGAGGTCATGCGCCTCGAAATGACCCCGCACCCCGTCGAATACGACATGTATTACTCGGTGTAAGCACCTGACATCATGACGACAAAGGCCCCGGAGCAATCCGGGGCTTTTTGTTTGCGCAGGAGTCTGGGCATCGCCTGGCGAACAT
>NZ_JBFUKO010000532.1:0-3805 GCF_056400805.1 Aminobacter sp. P4_H6_2 | reverse complement strand
CCCTCAACTCGGTTGTTACAGGCTGTGGTTCGGCGATCTCCCACCATGTCGATGTCAGGCCCAGCCTGTCGAACGACATTTCGCGCCGAACCGTGGCGGCGAGACTTGTGCCCGAGATGCGCTCGATGATGTCGCCGAGCAGGATGTAGCCTGTGTCGGAATAGCTGAACCGCGTCCCCGCTTCGCTCAAAGGGGGCGAGTATTCCACGGCGAGGCGAACCTGCTCTTCGCGTGTCCAGAAGCGGGTCGGGTCGGCAAGCACGGTGGCGAAGTAGCGCGGATCGTCGGCGTGATCGCATAGCCCGCCGCTGTGGTTCAGCAGATGGCGAACGGTGATCTTGTAGGTGCGGTATCCGGCGGTCGAAAGCAGGTCGTTGAACAGTGGCGTCACGAGTGGTGCGATCCGGCTGTCGAGGTCGATCAGGCCCTGTTCCCACAACCGGAGAACGGTGGCGGCCACGAAGGTCTTGGTGTTGCTCGCCACCCGAAGCGGCGTGTCGGCGGAAATCGGCCTRCCGCTCGACTGATCAGCCACGCCGGCCGAGACCTGCCAAGGCTGATCGAGACCTTTGCCGGTGGCATACAAGGTCGTCGCGGCCTGTTGTTGGCGCAAGCGCGCGGCGAGATCGTCCCTGTTCATTCCGTTTCCTTTGGCATTGGCGGCCGGCATCGAGATGCCCATTGCGCTCTCACTCTGGCGCGCTGGTGCTGCCAAGGGATAGCGCCAGTTTGCGCAAAAGCTTTGTGAGCTGCTCTTGTTCGGCTTCGGTCAGGCTTTCGAGCATCAGCGTCTCGACCGCCATATCGGCCTCGAATGCTTCCCGGGCGCGTCGGAGGCCTTCGTCGGTGAGTTCGACAGGCAGGCTGCGCCCATCGCCTTCGGCGCTGACCTGTCTGACCAGCCCTGCCTTGGCGAGGCGGTTGATCCTGTTGGTGACGCCGCCCGACGAAATCATCATCGAGCGGTAGAGTTCGGTCGGGCGCAGTCGGTATGGAGGCCCGGAACGCAAAAGCGTAAACAGCACGTCGGCCTCGCCGCTGTCGAGGCCGTAGGTGGCGAAGATCGCCTCGATCTTCGGGCGGGCGGCAAGCGTGATCCAGCGGGCGCGGCCGAGGATCGCCATGCCGCGCGTATCGAGATGAGGGAGCTCTTTGGCCCATTGGGCGCGCCGCGCATCGATGCCGTCCTGCAGGCCGCCGCCGGCCAATTCCCCATTATTTTCGTCGAGATGTCTTGACACTAAGATAATTCCGTCATTTATCTTAGCGCTAAGATATCTCGAGGTTCGCCATGACGCAACAGGAAGTTCTTCGTCTGCCGGTGTCCTACGCCGCGCGCTCGCCGCTGATCCTGCTGGCGTTGTGCGGCCTCGTCTTTGCCACCCGCATCATGATCTCCAAGGCGGCACTGAACGCGGGCATGCAGCCGTTCCAGTTGGCGCTGGTTGCCAATGTCGGCGCTGGCCTGATCCTGCTGCCGCTGCTGGCCGCGTCGGGGCAGGGCATACCGCGCGAGTGGCGGCATATCGTGCTCTACCTGGTGCTCGGCATCATCAGCTTCACCGTGCCCACGGTACTCGGCTACTACATCGTCGACCGTGTCGGGCCGGCCTATACCTCGACCGTCTATTCGCTGTCGCCGCTGTTGACGATGAGCTTCGCCGCCGGGCTCGGCATCGAGCGCATGTATGTCAGGCGCTTCGCCGGCATCCTCATCGGCCTTGCAGGCATGGCGGCCCTTGTGCAGCAGCAGCTGGCAGAGATCGACCTCTCGGAGACGGTGTGGGTGCTGCTCGGCATCACTATCCCGGCCTGTGCCGCCGCCGGCAACATCATCCGCTCGGCCTTTTGGCCCAAGGGCTCGTCGGCGCTCGCTTTCTCCTGTGGCATCCTGCTGAGCTCCAGCCTGATGGTGGCGCTGGTGGCGCCCTTCTTCGAGGCGCCATCGAGCTGGGTCTTTTTCGACCGTGACGTGCTGTTCTGGATCGGCTGCATGGTCGCAACCTCGGCCTCGTCCTACCTGCTCAACTTCCGCCTGCAGGAGATCGGCGGGCCGGTGTTCTTCAGCCAGCTTGGCTATTGGGGCACGGGCTTCGGCGTGGTGCTGGCGGCGCTCTTGTTCAACGACGTGCTGACCCTGCTTTCGGTCGCGGGCCTCGCGGCGATCATCGCTGGTGGGGTGCTGGCCAACCGTCGGCGCGCTTGATCAACCCAACCTTCAATCGGGAGAAACTGCAATGTCATTTCAAGCCTATCTCGACACGATCAAGAACAAGACCGGAAAGGGACCGGAGGACCTTTTGAAACTGTCCGACGAAAAGGGCTTTTCTGAACAGGGAAAGCTCAAGGCCGGCGTGAAGGCCGGGCAGGTAATCGAATGGCTGCGCGAGGATTTCGCCCTCGGGCACGGGCACTCGATGGCGGTCTACGCGCTCTTGAGCGGCAAGAAGAAGGTCGGCGACCTCTAGGGATGCTGCCTTGACCACATGCTCCCCAGGGGGATAGCATCTTGGGATGACAGAACATGCGCATACCCACGCGTCCCATCCCGATACGCTCAAGCGGCTGAAGCGGGCCGAAGGCCATCTGCGCGGCATTATCGCCATGATCGAGGCGGGCAGGCCTTGCCTCGATGTCGCCCAGCAATTGCACGCGGTGGAAAAGGCTGTCGGCCAGGCCAAGCGCACCCTGATCCAGGATCATCTCGATCATTGCCTGGAAGAAGCGGTCGGACCGTTGCCGCGCGAGCAGCGGCAGTCGATCGACGAGTTCAAGGAAATCACCAAGTACCTGTGAGACGCCGCCGATTCCGGCCGCCTCGCGCCTTCTGCCGAGCAACCGTTGCAGCCCTCGGGCCGCCTGACATCACCGAGCCTGACCGATGCTTCAGATCCTGTCCAACCGAACCTATCGCCATCTGTTTGCTGCCCAGCTGATCGCGCTGATCGGTACGGGCCTCGCGACGGTCGCGCTCGGGCTCTTGGCTTATGATCTGGCCGGGCCGGACGCCGGTGTGGTGCTTGGCACAGCCCTTGCGATCAAGATGATCGCCTTTGTTGTCGTAGCACCTGTGGCGGCTGCCTTTGCCGAGCTGCTGCCGCGACGGCCGATGCTGGTCTGCCTTGATCTCGTGCGTGCGGCGGTGGTGCTGCTTTTGCCTTTTGTCACCGAAGTCTGGCAGGTCTATGTGCTGATCTTCCTGCTGCAATCGGCATCCGCCGGGTTCACTCCCGCATTCCAGGCGACCATTCCCGACATTCTGCCTGACGAAAAGGACTACACCCGCGCGCTTTCGCTGACCCGGCTTGCTTATGACCTCGAAAGTCTGGTCAGCCCCATTCTGGCGGCGGCACTTCTGACGGTGATCAACTTCCACAGCCTGTTTGCCGGTACGATGATCGGCTTTCTGGCATCGGCGGCTCTGGTCGTCTCGGTGACGCTGCCGAGCCCGCACGTATCCGAACACCGCGGGATCTATGAGCGAACCACGCGGGGGTTGCGGATCTATCTTGCAACGCCACGGCTGCAGGGCTTGCTTGCCGTCAGCATGGCGGTTGCGGCTTCCGGTGCGATGGTGATCGTCAACACAGTCGTCATCGTGCAGGGCGAATATGGCCTGACGCAGAAGTCTACGGCGATGGCGCTGGCGGCTTATGGCGTCGGATCGATGGTGGCGGCATTGATGCTGCCGCGAATACTCGACCGGGTCCAGGACCGCTCGATCATGCTGGCGGGCATAGCTCTGCTGGCGTTCGGGCTTGTGTGCGGCACGCTGGTACAGGGTTTTGATTCCCTGCTACCCCTG
>NZ_JBFUKO010000531.1:0-3809 GCF_056400805.1 Aminobacter sp. P4_H6_2 | reverse complement strand
GACAGGGTCAAGGTCCAGGGCAAGCTTGTCGGGTTGATCCGCCGCTATTGATTTCCGGGCGGCATGGAGCCGTTCCTGCCTACTCGAAGTGTCGTTCGGCCATGGCTGTCGGAATTTCCGGCTATTTGACCGGAATTGGTGCTTCCAGTGCTTTCGGGCGCCTGTTTTCTCGCTTGTAGGGCGGCAGGCCCCTCGCCTCGCGAGAGAATTCGCGCTGGGTGTGCCACGGGCGATATGGCTCGGCCACAGCGTAGCGGATTTCGATTTTTTGACGCTTATTGTCCGATGCGGGCTCGAGGAATATCGCCGCACTGCCCAGGCGCGCGAGTTCGCGGCTGGTGAGCACTGCCACGGCTGAGCCTGGGCAAATGTCCTTTGCCTTGGCGTCTTTCAAAACGATGAGACCAGCATTTGCGCAAACGCGCCTGGCGGCCGCCGCGTGGTCAGCATGCGCAATCAAGCCGGCAGCTGGATGCTGAACCAGGCAAAGGCCATCGCTGCAGACAAATGCAGCCTGCTTGTCGGTGCTGCTTGGATCACTGGAGTTGCCCGAGCCCTTCGGATTTGTCGAACCATCGGAGTTGATGCGGATGGGGGAGACAAACACGTCGGTTTTCAAAGCCCGTTTCCAGTTATCGACTGTGAACACGTTTGGTTGAGCGCGATTGACAGCAAGCTTCGGGTCTCCGATCGGCACACCCACCAGGCGGCCATCTTCCGAGACGAGAACGACAGGTGTTTCGGTTTCCACCAGCGACAAAATGCCGAGAGCGGCAAATGGCAAGGCGGCCACCCGCAACCAGGTTGTGGCGATCGATGCAATGACCAGTGCGGCCGTGACGAACACAACCGCATGGGTCGACACCAGACCGACCGCATCAATGGGCGAACGTTCGGAGAACCACTTTGCAAGGGCTATCATGGCCTTTAGGCCGATGCCCATTGTATCGAGAAAAAGTCCTTCGAGACCAAGCGGCATGAAGATGCCGGCTAGAACCGCAAACGGCATCACCAGCACCGAGACGATCGGCATGACTGCCAGGTTGGCGATGAGGCTGAGCGGTGAGACACGCTGGAAATGCCAGGCACCGAACACACTTGTGGCAAGACCGGCGATCAGCGAGGTCGCGACAAGCCCGATCGCAACCGTGGCAAGCCAGCGCCATAGCTTCGATGGCAACGAGCGCTGCACGAGAGGCTGTGCTGGCGCCTCCCGCCTGTCCGACCACCAGGCATAAGCGCCAACAAGTGCGGCCGTTGCCGCAAATGACATCTGGAAGCTCGGGCCAACCACTTCATGCGGCGAGGTCAGGATGACGACGATCGCCGAGATCGCCAGGTTGCGCATGGTGAGTGCGGCGCGGTCGAACAGCACGGCGGTCAGCATCACCGCCAGCATGATGAAGCTGCGTTGCGCTGCGACCTCGGCACCCGAGATGGACAGATAGCCACCTGTCGAGACCAAGGCAGCACCTGCCGCGTATTTCTTGACTGGCCAACGTGATGTGAAGCTGGGAAAGGCCGCGAAGCCGAGCCGCATCAGCACCATGACAGTGCCCGCGACCATTGCCATATGCAGGCCGGAGATCGAAATGATGTGGTAGAGGCCGGTACGCCGCAGCGCCTAGTTGACATCTTCGGGAATGCCGCCGCGCACACCGACCACCAATGCCGCTGCAATCTCACCTTCGGCACCGCCGATCCGGTCCCGAATGCGATGGGCAATCTCTTCGCGGATGTTTTCGACTGCGGCGAAAGCCTTGGCCGTTGCCGGCAATGGCCCGGCCGATGCAACAAGGCCCGGTCCTTTCATGAAAAAGCCGCTGGCGCCGATGCCGTCGAAATAGCTCTCGAAGGAAAAATCATAACTTCCTGGCCGCACCGGCCCTGAGGGCGGCATGAGGCGGACATAGCCGGTCACCTGCGCCCCAGCCTGCACTCGGTCAGGGATCTTGCGTGCGGTTATCCGTACACGCTCCGGGGCGTAGCGCAGAACCGGACGCGCCGTTGCGAGGACATCAAGGGTCAGCCGCACGCGGCCATTGTCGAGACGATCGAGCCTGACGACGCGCCCGGTTACTTCACTCGAAATTTCGGCGCATCTTGGTCGCCACGCGCGCTGTTTCAAGCTTCGCCACGGTCATGCCGAGCAGGCAGAGCGCGCCTGCACCGAGCGCGTAGTGGACCACTCTTTGGGTACGTACAAGGAATGCGAGCGACGCCAACAGCACGAACGCGATAGCCAGTGGCGCAATCGCAGGTTCGGCAGGCAGAGCGAAATAGCAGAGCGCGCCGAATGACAGAAAGACCGGGACAAGCAGGAAGGCGGCACCGCGGTCGAGTTCTGTTTCCATTGCGACAAGTGCTGACCGCGCGCTGATCCGGTGGTCGGCTAAAAGTCGTGATCCTTGCTGCTGCCAAGACAGACGCGGGGAGGCTGTGTGATTTGGCGACGCCGCGTCGGAAAATGCAGCGTCTGCCCCGGGCGACTTTGGATCTGCCTACGCGACGGGAAGCGTTTGCGAGCCTGCCAGCAAGCCGCGCTCGCTGGTCTCGACCACCGGATTGTTACCGGCTTGCCCCTCCCGCACGCGCTCGCCCATCGGGCCTGCCCCTTGCGCCCCAGACCTTCTATGCTACATCAACGCCACCGAAACGCCATGCGCCGCCGGTCTCCGGCCGGGCGACGCCATGCCTCCCTTGGAATTTGCTATGTCCGTCGTGACCCGCTTCGCCCCCTCGCCCACCGGCTACCTGCACATTGGTGGCGCGCGCACCGCGCTGTTCAACTGGCTCTATTCCCGTCACACCGGCGGCACCATGCTGCTGCGCATCGAAGACACCGACCGCGAGCGCTCGACCGACGCCGCTACCGCAGCGATCCTCGAAGGCCTCACCTGGCTTGGCCTGACCTGGGAAGGCGAGCCGATTTCGCAGTTCGAGCGCGCGCCGCGCCACCGCGAGGTCGCGGAAGAACTCGTGCGCATGGGAAAGGCCTATTACTGCTACGCCTCGCAGGAAGAGCTCACCGAAATGCGCGAGAAGGCACGCGCCGAGGGCCGTCCGCCGCGCTATGACGGTCGCTGGCGCGACCGCGACCCGTCCGAGGCACCTGCAGGCGTAAAGCCGGTGATCCGCATCAAGGCGCCGACCGAAGGCGAGACGCTGGTGCGCGACCGCGTGCAGGGCGACGTCCGCTTTCCCAACAAGGACCTCGACGATTTCATCATCCTGCGCTCGGACGGCGTACCGACCTACATGCATGCGGTCGTCGTCGACGATCACGACATGGGCGTCACCCACATCATCCGCGGCGACGATCACCTGACCAACGCCGCGCGCCAGACGGTCATCTACGTTGCGATGGGCTGGGACGTGCCTGTCATGGCGCATATCCCGCTGATCCATGGTGCGGACGGTGCCAAGCTCTCCAAGCGCCATGGCGCGCTTGGTGTCGATGCCTATCGTGCCATGGGCTACCTGCCCGAGGCGCTGCTCAACTACCTCGCCCGCCTCGGCTGGAGCCATGGCGACGACGAGGTGATGAGCATCGAAGACATGATCCGCTGGTTCGAGATCGAGGATGTCAACAAGGGTGCTGCCCGCTTCGACTTTGCCAAGCTCGAGGCGCTGAACGGCGTCCACATGCGCCAGATGGACGACAACAAGTTGTTCGACATCTTCGTTACGACCCTGCCCTATCTGCCAGGCGGCGATGCGATCCTCGCCAAGCTCGACGACAAGCGCACAGCACAGCTGCTGGCTGCCATGCCAGGCCTCAAGGAACGCGCCAAGACACTGATCGAGTT
>NZ_JBFUKO010000530.1:0-3827 GCF_056400805.1 Aminobacter sp. P4_H6_2 | reverse complement strand
TGCCTGTCCGAAACCTGTCAGGCGGCAACCAGCAGCGCCTCGTCGCCCGGCGCGAGATGCGCATCGCCGGCAAGCTCTTGGTCGCCGCCTATCCGAGCCGCGGCCTGGATATCGGTGCGATCAACACGATGATGCGCTATTTCGTCGAGCTTCGGAACCAGGGCGTAGCCGTCGTGCTGATCTCGGAGGATCTCGAGGAGTTGCTCAGTCTCTCGGACCGCATCGCAGTTCTCTATGAAGGCCGGATCATGGCGACTTTTGACGCAGAGAATGCCGACATGGAAACGATCGGTCTTTTGATGGGTGGACAGAGCGTGTCCGGCGTGTCTTCGAACCGGGTCGAGGCAGCACAATGAGCTGGCGCCTTCAGCGTTTTCCTTCGGCGAGACCTTCAGTCGCGCTGGCCGTTCGCGTCGCGGCGATCGTCCTTGCGCTCATTGTCGGTAGCGTCATCGTCGCTTTTTCTGGACTCAATCCACTCGACCTCGCCGGCCAGGTTATCAGTTCGACCTTCGGCTCGGGTTTTGGGCTCGAGGATCTCGGCCTGCTGGTGACGCCTCTCATCTTGACAGGCCTAGCCGTCATGATCACCCGGCGGATAGGACTGTGGAATATCGGTGCGGAGGGCCAGTTCTACGCCGGCGCTTTGGCGGCGGCAGCGATAGGCCTGTTCGTGGAGGGGCCGGCCTGGCTAATCATTCCAGTCATGTTCCTGGCGGGCACGGCCGGCGGAATGGCATGGATTACCATCCCGACGCTCGCCCGCGCCTATGTCGGCGTCAACGAGCTCATCACCACGCTGCTGCTGAACTTCGTAGCGACTTTGCTTGTCTACTACGTAGCGACCGGCCCTTGGCGGGATCGCGGCGCCGGCACGATCGCCTCCACCCCGCGCATCCCCTACGAGATCCCCGAACTCTGGGGCATGGTCCATTGGGGTTTTGCCGTCGCGGTAGTGCTGACGCTGATCGTCGCGGCAGTGCTTTCCTACACGCGCTGGGGCTACGAGGTGCGGATCAGCGGCGCCAATCCGGAGAACGCCCACTACGCCGGCATTCCGGTCAGGCGGCGTATCATCATGGTGATGCTTCTCTCCGGCGCAGTCGCGGGTATCGCCGGAATGCTCGAAGTGGCCGGAACGGTGCACCGTTTGCAGGGCGGCATCTCCAACAATTTCGGCTATCTCGGCATCATCGTGGCCGTGCTCGCCCGCAACTCCTGCCTCGGCGTGCTCGCCGCTGCGGCGCTGATGGCGTTCATCCTCAACGCGGGCATCATCCTTCAGACGCAGGGTCTGACGACCAGCGCGATCGTCGCTCTTACCGGGTTAGTCCTGCTTTTCACCGCCATAGGCGACGAGTTCGCGCATTACCGGCTCGTCCGCACTGACCGAGCCGCAGCATAGGATGCAGTCATGGACATCATAACGGGACTGCTGACGACCGCGGTGCTGGCGGGGGGCGTGCTGGCACTGGCAGCACTTGGCGAGGTAATCTGCCAGCGGGTCGGGGTCGTCAATCTCGGCGTCGAAGGACTGATGGCGCTCGGCGCAGTCACTGCGATCGCCGTAACCATGAGTGTCCCGAGTCCGTCGGTCGGCTTCGTCGCAGCACTTGCGGTTGGGCTGGGCTTCGGCATGATTTTCGYCGTGGCGACCGTGTTCTTTCGCGCCAACCAGGTGCTGTGCGGGTTGGCGCTAACCCTGATGGGAACGGGCCTCGCCGCGACTGTCGGCCGGGCTTTTTCCGGCATGCCGGCGAAGGCGACCTTCCAGCCGGTGGCCGTTCCTTACCTGAGCGAGATACCAGTCATCGGGCCGGCCTTCTTTTCGCAGAACGCGCTGGTCTACCTGATCTTCATCATCCTGCCGATTGGCCTTCACTATCTGATGTTCAAGACGCGCCACGGGCTCAACATGCGCGCGGCCGGAGAGAACCCGGCTGCCGCTGATGCGGCCGGCGTACCGGTCTTGGCGATGCGCTTCTGGTACGTCTCGCTGGGGGCCGCTCTCGCCGCCGGCGCCGGCGGCTATCTCACGCTGGCTTTTGTCCCATCGTGGTCTGACGGCATGGTGGCGGGGCGCGGCTGGATTGCGGTGGCGCTGGTCATCTTTGCCCGCTACCAGCCGCTGAACGTCGTCCTCGTCGCACTGCTCTTCGGCCTGATCACCGCACTCGGCTATGTCGGGCAGGCCCGGAACTGGCCGATCGCTCCGGCCCTGCTAGGCATGCTGCCCTATCTGGGCACGCTCTGCTTCATCATCGTTCCAGCCATGGTCTGGCGCCGTATGCGGCAAGCGACGGCGGCTCCGGCGGCGCTCGGCTTGCCTTATTTTCGGCACGTTCGCTGAAAATCTGAAACTCTGAAACCGGATCCCAGAATGGATCGCGTGGGAGCATACGATGACTATCGATATCGCCATCATCAACGGCACCGTGATGCCCATGGCCGGCGCCAAGCCGATCCAGCGCGGAACAATCACCATCAGCGGCAGCAAGATCCAAGCCGTAGGCCCGCAGGAAACCATCGACATCGGCAGTGCGGCAAAGGTCATCGACGCCTCGAATTGCGCGGTGATGCCGGGCTTCTGCGACAGCCACACGCATATTGCCTCGAACCTTCTCCTGCGTGGGCTTTTGGAAGACGTGCGGCTGTTCGAGTGGCTGTCCACCATGTGGCAGCTCAAGCGCAACTTCGATCCCGAGACGCTGTACTGGGCGAACCTGAACGGTCTTGTCGAAATGGTGAAGTCGGGCGTTACCTCCTTCAACGAGCATTTCGATGCCTATGCCGTCGAGCCGCAGATCGAGGCGCTGAAGAAGATACCGCTGCGCGCAACACTTGGCTACGGCTTCGCCGATCGCGGCGTCTACGCGTCGATCACTGACTGGTCGTGGAAGACGCTACACGGCTTCGGCGACCTCGTCGTCAAGCACCACCAGTCGCAGAATGGGCTTCTCCAGATCGGGCTGTCGCCACATGCCACATATTCCTGTGGGCCAGAAATGTTTCGCCTGTCGCGCGAGGTTGCCGACGCGCATCATGTGCCGATCCACATCCACCTCGCCGAAGCGCCCCAAGAGACCGTCTATGTTGCCGAAACCTATGGCACATCGGCGGTCCGCTGGCTTCATTCACTTGATTTCCTGAAGTCCGACGTGACCGCGGCGCACTGCACGCAGCTCGACGAGGATGACGTGAAGATATTGGCCGCAACCAATACCAAAATTGCGCATTGCCCGTGCTGCAACGCCAAGGTCGCCTCCGGCACACTGCCGCTAAAATGCGTGCGCGAGCATGGCGTCACGGTCGGCCTTGCAACCGACGGGCCAGCCAGCCACAACACGCTCGACATGTTCCAGGAAATGAAATTCGCCGGCCTCATCCACAAGGACAAGACCGCTGACCCGGAATTCCTGAAGACAACCGATATCCTGGAGATGGCGACTGCCGAAGGTGCCAAGGCGATGAACCGGCCCGAAACCGGCTCCCTGGCGCCCGGCATGGCCGCCGATGTCATTGTCGTCGACCTCGACAAGGCGCACACACTGCCGGTCTATGACACTGCTGCGGCACTGGTCTACTCCAGCCGCGCCGACGACGTTCTGCATACGATCGTCGCTGGCCGGATACTGATGGAGAACCGCATCGTCGCCGGCATAGACGAAGCGGAAATCAGAGCGAATTTCCGCAGTAAGGCCCATGCGCTGCGCAAGCGTAGCTTGAGATAAGCGAAGACAGTACTGCGTGCTGCCAAGAAACCGGCCAGGGCTTCGGTCCCTGGCAAGCGCGCCGGGCATCGGCCGCTCCATCTCGGGCCCCAGAGG
>NZ_JBFUKO010000529.1:0-3828 GCF_056400805.1 Aminobacter sp. P4_H6_2 | reverse complement strand
AGCCAATCGTTCCGGGAATTGAGATCAAGATGCCGAGCCCCGACGAGGTCGCCACGGCTTGGTGGATCGGGCGGCCATAAAACGTCATGAACAGGTTGGATAACTGTCCCCCACCAATACCCATCAGCGAAGACAGGACGCCAATGACGAGCCCGTAGATGCGCATGATCCAGCCTGCTGGAACATCGTCAGCGATGCGCCATTTGTCGTTGCCGAACAAAAGGCGAATAGCAGAGACGCCTGCAACCACGACAAAGACGATCTTGAAAAGATCGGCAGGCGCATAGCGGGCAATGAGGCTGCCCAGAACGACGCCGATGACGACCGGAACCGCCCATTTCCTGATGATCGTCATGTCGACGGCTCCCCTGGCCTTGTGTGCGTAGAAGGAACGCAGGGAGGTCGGGATAATGATGGCGAGCGAGGTGCCGATGCACAGCGGCATGCGCACTTCTTCCGGCACGTCCATGAAGCGGAATAGTTCATAAAGAACAGGAACGGCGACAGCGCCGCCACCGACGCCAAACAGGCCGGCAAGCAACCCGGTCACTGCGCCGGCAGCCAGCAGTCCGACCACCAGCCAGGACAACTCAAAAAGTGGAATGCCAAACATGTTTCTGCTTTCAATTGGAGGCCGCCCGATCTGGGTGTTCGGGCGGCTTGGCCTTTAGCGTCCGATTGCGTAGGCCTGCATGAGGCGCGGCGTGGCGGCGGCGCGCAGGATGCCGTCTGGTTCGCGCTCGGCGGCGGTTAGACGGCCGACCGACCACTGAGGAACGACCTCGACATCATGGCCGCGCGCCTTGAGCGCGCCGATCGTTTCCTGACCGAAACTCTCCTCGACGACCAGGCGGCCCGGTATCGCCTCGCGTGGATAGAAGGAGGATGGGAAATGCATGGTGTGGAACAGTGGCAGGTCGATGCCTTCCTGCAGGTTCAGGCCGTGATGCACGCGTCGCAGGAACAGCGCCAGCTGCCACTGGTCCTGTTGGTCACCGCCCGGCGTTCCGAACACCATACGCGGCTTGCCTTCGTAAAGCGCCAGCGAGGGCGTCAACGTGGTGCGCGGGCGCTTGCGCGGCGCCATGCTGGTCGGCAGACCCGGCTCCAGCCAGAACATCTGCGCACGCGTGTTCAGTGCAAAACCGAGTTCGGGGACCACTGGGGACGATTGCAGCCAACCGCCGGAAGGCGTTGCCGAAATCATGTTGCCCCATTTGTCGATGACATCGATATGAACGGTGTCGCCCCGCTTTTCGGTGCGCAGATGTGCCATGGTGGGTTCGCCCGCGCCGGGCGCAACATCGCCGCTGGCACCAGCATAACGAACCTGCGACATCGCCATCTTGAGTTGGGCTTCGTAACCCGGCACCGTGCCGGGTCGCAGCTCCATCGACGCCCCGCTTCCGATCAGCGCCCGCCGTTCAGCGGCATAGGCGTCGGACAGAAGCGTTTTCATCGGCACATCGACGAAATCCGGATCGCCGTAATAGACCTCGCGATCGGCGAAAGCGAGTTTCATGGCTTCCGTAACAGTGTGGATGAACTCCGCGCCGTCGGGCTTCATGGCGGCGATGTCGAGTTCTTTCAGCAGCGACAGCGTCTGCAAGAACACCGGCCCCTGGCCCCACGGTCCGGTCTTGGCGACAGTCCAGCCATGGTAGTCGTAGGTCAGTGGGGTTTCGTAGGTAGCGCTCCATCGGGCCATATCGTCGCCGGTCAAGAGGCCTTTGTGGCGGCGTCCGCTGGTGTCCATCGCCTCGGTCTCGCGGCAGAAGCGATCGATCGCCTCCGCAACGAAACCGCGATAGAAGGCGTCGCGCGCCTTCTCGATCGTTGCCTCGCGATTTCCGCCTGCTGCTTCCGCCTCGTCGACGATGCGCTGATAAGTGTCGGCAAGGACAGGATTGCAAAACAGCTTCTTTGCCTCGGGGGCGTTGCCTCCCGGCAGCCAGGTCGCAGACGACGTGGGCCATTCCTTGGCGAAGAATTCGGCATTGTCCTTGATGGTATTGGCAACGCGCGGCAGAAGCGGATGGCCGTAGCGGGCGTAGTGGATTGCTGGCTCCATGATTTCGCGCAGCGTCATCGAGCCATGATCGCGCAGAAGAACCATCCAGGCATCAAACGCACCGGGCACGACTGCGGCGAGGAGGCCCGAGCCGGGCACCAGTTCGAGGCCAAGCGTCTTGTATGCTTCGATGGTCGCGGATTGCGGCGTAACGCCCTGCCCACACAGCACTTCGGTCTTTCCCGTGCGTGTCGAGTGCAGGATGATCGGCACTTCGCCGGAAGGGCCGACCAGATGCGGCTCCACCACCTGCAGCACGAACCCGGCGGCTGCTGCAGCGTCGAAGGCATTGCCGCCGCGTTCCAGCATGGCCATGCCGGCGGCCGAAGCGAGCCAGTGCGTAGACGTCACAACGCCAAAAGTGCCGAGGATTTCCGGTCGGGTCGTAAACATGCTTGTCGTTCCTGCTGTCTGTCGATGTTTTTAGTATTCGCGCGGATCGATTGCGTCGCGCAGGCCGTCGCCAAGAAGGTTGAAGCCCAGAACGGAGAGAAAGATCGCCGCCCCAGGCCATAGCGACATCCAGGGCGCCTGCGAGATGAAATTCTTGGCCGTGTTCAGCATCGAACCCCAGGAAGGGTTTGGCGGCTGTTGGCCGAGGCCCAGGAAGGAGAGGCTTGCCTCCGCGATGATGGCGGCGGCAATCGTCAGCGTCGCCTGCACGATGATCGGAGGGATCGAGTTGGGAAGGATGTAGCGCAGAATGATGCGCGGGTGCCGCAGGCCGATGACCTGTGCCGCCTCGACATATTCCTCCGCCTTCACCGATAGAACCTGGCCTCTCGTCAAGCGCGCGAAAATAGGTGCTGCCGACAGGCCGATGGCGATCATCGCGTTGGTCAGGCTGGCGCCCAGAAACGCCGCCAGCGAAATGGCGAGGATCAGGAAGGGAATGGCCAGCATCGCGTCGATCAGGCGCGAAATGATGTTGTCGATCCAGCCTCCGAAATATCCGGCCAAAAGCCCAAACGGCACGCCGACGATGACGGCAATTACCACCGACACGCCGCCGGCCATCAGGGACGCCCGCGCGCCAAAAATCATGCGCGAGAAGATATCGCGGCCCAGCTCATCCGTCCCCAGCCAGAACTGGGCGGAAGGCGGCTTGCGTATCGTTGTGAAGCTCGTCTGAAACGGATCGTAAGGTGCAATCAGCGGCGCAAAGACCGCAAGCAGGACGAACAGGCCGACAATAATGGCTCCCGCGACTGCCGCCTTGTTCCGGGTGAACTTCGACAATTGACGGCTGAAGGGGCTTTTTTGAACTGAGGCGACGGCGCTCATGCTGCATCCCTCAAGCGCGGGTTGACGACGATGTAGAGGAGGTCGGCGATAAGGTTCATCAAGATGAAACCGACAGCGGTGCAGAGCACCACTCCTTGTACAACCGCGTAGTCGCGGGTGAAGACGGCATCGACGATCAGCTTGCCGAAGCCTGGAATGGTGAAGATCTGTTCTGTCAGCACCGCACCTGCGAGAAGTTCGCCAAACAGCAGCGTCGACAGCGTGATGATCGGAACCAGCGCGTTCTTCAGCGCATGCCGTAGGATCACCGTCTTCTCGTTAAGCCCCTTGGCTCGCGCGGTTCTCACGTAATCGGACCGCAAAACGCCGAGCATGGCGGACCGGGTATGGCGCATCAACACCCCGGCAAGCCCTGTTCCCAGAACAAAGGCAGGCATCAGCATTGTGCGCAGGTTTTGGCCGAGATCTTCGAAAGGCGAGGTGTAGCCGGATGCCGGAAGCAATTGCCATTG
>NZ_JBFUKO010000528.1:0-3841 GCF_056400805.1 Aminobacter sp. P4_H6_2 | reverse complement strand
GTGCAAATCCGTGGCGTGCCCAACGCTGTAAGAGGGACCGTATCGGCAAAAGCCACTGTTCATCTTGAATGGGAAGGTGCCGACAACGGGTTGAACTCGAGCCAGAAGACCGGCCCGGCAGAAATCGTCCTCCGCATGGTCAGGCGGGGGAAATCGATTGCTCGCAAGGGGATACGCGATGCCGGCTGACCATTTAAATTCCAATTGTTTCGACCAAGCTGCACAAGATGCCGTCTACCGCGCCATCTTCACGCGCCGCGACGTGCGCAGCCATTTTCGGCCTGACCCACTGAGAGATGAGCTGCTGGCGCGGCTGCTGATGGCTGCCCATCACGCGCCGTCGGTTGGCTTCATGCAGCCATGGAATTTCATCGTCCTCCGCGATGCCGAGCGCCGGCAGAAAGTGCGCGACCTGTTCTTCGCCGCGCGCCAGCAGGAACTGCCGCACATCGCCGAGGAACGGCAGGCACTTTACCGCAAGCTGAAGCTCGAAGGCATCTGCGAGACCCCGCTCAACCTTGTCGTCACCTGCGACCGGAGCCGCTCGGAAAATTCGCCGCTTGGACGCTGGCACAATCCGGAAATGGATCTCTACAGCACCGTTTGCGCCGTGCAGAATTTCTGGCTGGCGGCGCGTGCCGAAGGTGTCGGCGTCGGCTGGGTCAGCATCCTCGACCGCGAGGCGCTGAAGCAGCTGCTAGGCATTCCAGATCATGTCGTGCCGGTGGCTTATCTCTGCGTTGGCCGGGTCTCCGAATTCGCGCAAAAGCCCGACCTTGAAAGGCATGGCTGGGGCAGCCGCCTGCCGCTGGCCGATCTCATCATGAGCGAGGTGTTTTCCGGTGGCGGAGAAGAAGCGCTGAAGGCGATTGCCGCCGAACTCGTTGCCCCTGAATCCTAGCGCTGGATTCTCATCCCGAGGAACACTGTGTTGGTCGTGCTATCGCGGTTGGGCAGTGTGCTGGTGAACGTTTCATGGCGCAGCCTGCCGGTGAGGCCGGCATAGCGGTTGAGCCACCAGGTCATGCCTGCTTCGGCGGTCAGCGTCAGATCGTGGTCCTCGGAGTCGGCATAGTCGCGCCAACCGGCGCCCACGGCTGCCATGCCCGTGAGGTTCGCGCGGATTTCACGCTCGACGCTGAGACGCCCAGCATAGAGAATCGAGCCGCTTTCGCCCGGAGTGGTCGAGCCTTCCACGAAGGTTGCGCCGTTGAAGCCAACGATGGTGCCACGGATCGGCGACCATCTGAGGTCGGCGGCAAATGTCGGTTCGGAAATGGTCTTGAGGCGCTCGTCATCGAAGTTTTCGCTGATCCAGCCGGCCGAAAGCTCGCCGCCGAATTTCTCGCCCATGTCCAATTCGACGCCGGCGCGTGCGCCGATCCTGTTCGACGAGCGTTCGAAGCCGGCAGTGTCGAAGCGGAGATCATAGACGCGGCGTCCGTATTCGACCTCGCCAAATGGCGTCAATGCAGGCGATATCTCGTAGCCGGCGCGCAGCCTGCCTGTGTAGAGCGTGGAATTCCTGTCTTCCTGAGACAGCGTGGCGCCGTCCGACAATTGAGCGTCGCTGTAGGTTTCCTTGGTCGCCTCGCCGGCCACGCCGAAGCGGAATTTGCCGACATCCTTCTCCAGCCCAAGCTCGCCATCGAGGATGTGGAGCGTCGGCCGCTCGGCGGTGCCGACGATGACGACGGGGGAGGTGGCCGATTCCGGGCGGAAATCGTAGCCAAGACGCGCGATGGCCCGAAGGTCGTCGGCGAGGTCGAGCTGCAATCGGCCGTTGATGCCTCCGGCGAGATCGTCGACCTCCTGCCCGGAGAGGGATTTGCGAACGATRCCATACGCATCGATGTTCGCCGAATGGCTTTCCCAGTCCGATGCGGCATTGAGCCGAAGGGCGGTATCCGACAGCACCGCCGACTTTCCGTCCGGGCTCGAATCGGCGTTCGAACTCGCCTCCAGTCCTTGCACGAGGCTGGGCCTGAGCACAAAACTGCCGACGCGGATGCCGGTGGGCGCGAAGGGAGTTGCATCGATCAGGGGCGTAAGTGCCTCGATGGCGGCTTGCCGTGCGGATTCCGGGCCGTTCTCCACGCTGGTTTCTGAGTCGATGGTACCCTGGCGCACGGTGCCGGTGGTAATGTCGTCTTCCGCCGCTGGCGCAACGGGCCTGGTGGCGGGCGCCCTTGTGGGGGCCGCGCGTTGCCGTCGCGCCTCTTCGGCACGTTGGCGGGCCGTGGTAGGCTGGCGAGCGGACGCCGCGCTGTCGGCGTTGGGCGGCTCGCTGAACAGGCTGTCTTCTGCGGCTGCGTCCGCCTGGTCGGGTAGGGCGCCGGGGCTGACAGGCTGATAGTCCGCGACCTGATCTTGGGGTTCGGGCGTTTGCGGCTGGGCCATGGGCCTGCGCGTCAGCGAACCTGTTGCGTCTCCATCTGCAAACGTACCGCGCAAGCCGGCTTCCTGAGCATGCAAAGGCGTGGCGCAAAGCAACGTCGCTAGACTTGCTGTTGCCAGCAAGGCGCGCAGTCCTGCACTGCCCCACGGTCCTTTTTGCTCTGGCCTGATCTGCGCCATCTTTTCCACTGCTTCGCCGACGCATGGGCGCCGCAATTACCAACTGGTAAATGGCCATGGTTAACGGAGCGTTTCCCGCCACCCCGGGGACGCATCGTTCGGGCCGGATAATCATGGACAGGGACCGTTCGACGCGCTAACGCATGCGACATGCACGCTGGATCGCTGAAAAAAGAGCCGGACCGGCAGGCGTCGATCGCCTCCGCCCTCCGCACCGTCACCACTGAGCAGGCCGGCATGGCCGCGCTTGCTGCCGCGCTCGAAGGGGTATTGGCGGAGCCATTTGCCCAAGCCGTCTCGACCCTCGGGCAACTGAGCGGCCGGGTCATCGTCACGGGTGTTGGCAAGAGCGGCCATATCGGCTCCAAGGTCGCAGCGACCCTGGCCTCGACCGGAACGCCAGCCTATTTCGTCCACCCCTCCGAAGCCATCCACGGCGATCTCGGCATGATCACCAAGGAAGACGCGATCGTGGCACTCTCCTGGTCGGGCGAGACGGCCGAACTCAAGGGCATTGTTGCCTATTCCAGGCGCTTCTCGATCCCGTTGATTGCCATTACCGCCGGCGACGCTTCCGCATTGGCACGTCAGGCGGATGTCGTCTTGTCATTGCCGCGCGCCCCGGAAGCTTGCCCGCATGGGCTCGCGCCGACGACCTCGACGCTGCTCCAATTGGCAATTGGCGATGCGCTGGCGGTGGCCCTGCTTGAAGCGCGCGGCTTCACCGCCGACCACTTCCGCACCTTCCATCCGGGTGGCCAGCTCGGCGCGAGCCTGATGCCGGTCGGCGACCTGATGCACATAGGCGATGAAATGCCGATCGTATCGGTTGGCACCAAGATGCCAGAGGCGGTCAAGACGCTGTCCAAGAAGCGCTTTGGCTGCGTCTGTGTCGTTGACGAAGATGGCAAGCTCGCCGGCATCATCACCGACGGCGATCTGGCGCGCAATCTCGACCGCAATCTTGCCGAGACCAATGTCGAAGACATCATGACCCGGCGGCCCAAGACCGTGCCACGACAGATGCTGGCAGGTACTGCAACTGCCATGCTCAACGAGCACAATATCAGTGCCATTCTCGTGGTCGAAGACGACCGTCCGGTCGGCATCATCCACTTCCACGATTTGCTCAGGGTCGGCGCTGCATAGAGCGCCGTGCGTCCGAACGGACGCGCAAAGGACGCTCTAAATCATTGAATCTACGCATCGTGCTTTCCGAAAATCGATTCCGATTTTCGGGCAGATGCGCTAGGCAGCGTCAGAC
>NZ_JBFUKO010000527.1:0-3845 GCF_056400805.1 Aminobacter sp. P4_H6_2 | reverse complement strand
GCGCTGGCCTGCGTCCATGACCGTTCCCTTCCAGGTCTTGCGGGTGACCATGGAGTAGAGATTAGGGAATGGGTTGGGCAGGCAGACAGGCGAGTCGCTGCCCGTGCCCGGCTTGAAACCGAGATCGTCCCAGGTCTTCAGCGGATAGCTGGACAGCGCACGTTCCTCACCGAGCACTGAGATATAGCTGTCGCCGAAATCATAAATGAACGCCTGCTGCGGGCAGGGGTAAATTCCGGCCGCGAGCATGCGCTTGTGCTGGGCTTCGGTTGAAAAGCCGCAATGTTCGATCCGGTGGCGGCGGTCGGCATCCGGAACGGCTGCCAGCGCCTTTTCATAGGCGGTGATCAGCTGCCCGATGGCGCGGTCGCCAATGGCATGGCAAGCGAGCTGGTAGCCCTGGGCGTGATGCTCCGCGACCAGCTTTTCGAGCTCGTCATCGGACAGGATCTGCACGCCGGTGTTGTCTTCGCCGAGATAGGGCTCCGACATCCAGGCGGTGCGCCCGCCAGCCGAACCGTCAAGGAAGATCTTGAYCGCGCCCACCCGCAGCCAATCGTCGCCGGCACCCGAGACCAGCCCGGCGGCATAGGCTTCGTCGACGACCGAATTGCCGGGGTCGCCGAGCAATGTCAGCCAGACCCGCACCGGCAACCGGCCCTCTTTCTTTGCCTTGTTGTAGGCGTGGATTTCGGCGAAGCCATCGACCTGTCCGACGGCTGCGTCCATGCAGCTGGTGATGCCATAGGACAAAAGGTACTTGCCGGCTCGTTCAATGGCATCGATCAGGTCGTCTTGGCTCGGGACAGGGATCGCCGCGCGCAACACGGATTGCGCGTTTTCCGCCACCATGCCGGTCAAAGTCCCGTTGACCGTTTCGATGACGCCGCCGGCTGGCGCCGGTGTCGAGGCGTTGACGTTCGCCAGCTCGAAAGCGCGCGAGTTGAAGATGCTGATATGGCCGCAGGCGCGCACGAGCATCAGCGGATGGTCTGTGGTTACCTGGTCGAGTTCGCTCTTGTGCGGATGACGGCCGACATCGAGCTTGACCTGGTCATAGCCGCGCGCCAGCACCCAGCCGCCCTTGGGCGTCTCCTGGGCCCGTTTGCGTAGCTTGTCGAGCAGGATGGCAAGCGTCGGCGCCGATTCCGGGCTGGCGTCGACCCATTGCATGGAAAGGCCGGTGGAAATCAGATGCAAATGGTCGTCGTTGAGGCCGGGTGTCGCGAACTGCCCGTTGAGGTCGATGAGCTTGGTTTCAGCGCCTTTCAGCGCGAGAATCTCTTCGTCGGATCCGGTTGCCAGCACTGTGCCTTGGCCAATCGCGACAGCCTGCCGGATGCCTTCCGCATAGCCGCACCAGACGATGCCGTTATGCAGGATCATATCCGGGCTACCGGCACTTTTCATCATCGACTTTCCCCACCCTAAAATTCTTTTCCGCGAGTATCCGGATATGAGCCGACAAATGCAAATTCGCAAAAGGGCATGGGTCATGCAGTTCTGGAATAGTTTGTCCGGACGCAAATCGCTCAGCCGTCAGCCGGGATGCCGAGCTCTTTCTGCGGCTTGCGGCAACGGCATCAAACTATTCCACCTTTGCAATGTCTCCGGCCGGCAAACGGAACTAAGGATGTCGCATGAAACACGGCTCCACGGACATTCCTCAGACATCGACGCGTTGCAGGTTGCGTGACCTTGGCATAGCGCCAGGCGTTTTCGCGCCGGGTCCGCTCAATGCGATCACCGACGTTGCAGGCGTTCTGGTGGGGCACTCGACCGTCGTCGAAGGCGATACCATCCGCACAGGCGCCACCGCGATCCTGGCGCATGGCGGCAACATCTTTCGCGACAAGGTCCCCGCCGCGCTCGCTGTCTTCAACGGCTATGGCAAGTTCGTAGGCTCGACCCAGATCGATGAATTGGGCGAGATCGAAACACCTGTCGTCTTGACCAACACGCTGGCGACCGGACGCGCCATCGAGGCGATCCACGCTCATACGCTGGCGCAGCCGGGGAACAACCGGGTGGTGTCGATCAATGCCGTGGTCGGCGAGACCAACGATTCCCGCCTGAACGACATTCGCGCTGGGCGCCCGGACATTTCGGAGATCAGCGCAGCGATCGATGCCGCTGGGGATGGCGCGGTCGCCGAAGGGGCGGTCGGCGCGGGCACAGGCACGGTGGCCTTCGGGATGAAGGGCGGCATTGGCACAAGCTCGCGGCGCGTACCTTTCAAGGACGGCGAGACCTTCACGATTGGTGTTTTGGTGCAGTCGAACTATGGCGGCCGGCTGCTGGTCGATGGTGAGCCCTGGAGCGCCAAGCCTGCTTCAGAGGACAAGGATGGCTCCATCGTCATCGTGGTGGCGACGGATGCACCCTTGTGCGAGCGCAATTTGAAGCGGCTGGGCCAGCGTGCTTTCGGCGGCCTCGCCAGGACGGGCGCGGCCCTCAGCAACGGCTCGGGCGACTATGCGCTGGTGTTTTCGACCAATGAAAGCGTTCGCCGCACACCCGAAAGGCGTGCCGGCATCGTCACCGCGCCGACACTGCCCAATGAACTGGTGTCGCCGCTGTTTGAGGCGGTGATCGAAGCGACAGAAGAAGCCATCCTCAACTCGCTGTGCATGGCGCACACCTTCGATGGCTATGATGCCGGCACCGGCAAGCCGTCTCGCGTCGAGGCAATTTCATTGAAAGCGCTGGCTCGAAACAAGCAGCGCTAACATCACCCAGCTTTGGAGAGTTCCAATGACCAATGGCGGACAAAACCGCATTGTCTGGCTGAACGGCAGCTACCTTCCGGCCAGCGAGGCGAAGCTGTCGATTTTCGATCGCGGCTTCCTGTTTGCCGACGGCATTTATGAGGTCACCGCGGTCCTTGGAGGAAAGCTCGTCGACAGCGCGTTGCATATGGCAAGGCTGGAACGTTCGGCGMGCGAGCTTGGCTTGCGCCTGCCGGTCACCACGGCTGCGATCGAGCAGATCGAACATGCCCTGATCGAGCGCAATGGACTCGAGGAGGGCGTCGTTTATCTCCAGCTGACGCGCGGTGCCGAGGAACGGAATTTCCTGTTTGACGATGAGTTGGAGCCGACGCTGCTCCTGTTCACACAGCCCAAGGTTCTGGTCGACGTTGCTGCTGCCAAGACCGGCATTGCCGTCAAGACGGTGACCGACCAGCGCTGGGCCAGGCGCGACATCAAGAGCGTATCGCTGCTGCCGCAGGTGCTGGCCAAGCGCGACGCGCGCGCCGAAAACTGCGACGAGGCGTGGATGGTCGAGGACGGCCATGTCACCGAAGGTGCGTCGTCCACAGCCTATATCATCACGCATGACGGCAAGATCGTCTCGCCGGCCAACAGCAGGCGCACACTGCCTGGTTGCACGCGACAGGCGATCGTTCAGTTGATGGACGAGAGCGGCCTGACGCTTGAGGAACGCCGATTTACCGTCGAGGAAGCCTTGGGCGCGGCGGAGGCCTTCATCACCAGCGCCYCAACCTTCGTTATGCCGGTGACCCGGATCGACGGAAAACCGGTCGGCTACGGCAAGCCAGGCCCGGTCGTCACCAGGCTGCGCGAGATCTATGTAGACCACGCCCGGGCAAACGCCAGCTGATCGGCAGTTGAGGACGGCATAGACCAGGCGCCTATGCCGTCACGTCATCGTGACCGGCGCCAGCTGTTGCTGCTGGAATAAACCTGTCCGTCCCGAGGTCTCCTAGGCATGCGCCACAAGCGGCGCGGCAGGAGATCGACATGACCCATTATGACGAAAAGGACGGCGAGGGCATGAGCCGTCGCCATGCGCTGGAGTGCATGATCTGGGCAGGCACAGGC
>NZ_JBFUKO010000526.1:0-3848 GCF_056400805.1 Aminobacter sp. P4_H6_2 | reverse complement strand
CTTCGATGTGTTGCTGATTCATCATTCCTTGCAGGTGACGACCTGGGGCGAGCGCAAGGTCGGCGACCGCGTCAATCTCGAGATCGACACCATGGCGCGCTATGCCGCGCGCCTAGCCGAGGCGGCCAGCGAAGGGCTTTGACACGAGGCGCCAGCCGCTGGTCGACCGGCCAGCGGTTTCCTGCCACAGTGCTTAACACTTCGCTTGCGAACTCATCGGGTTCGGCCTAAGTCAGCCGCTCCTGCCGGAGATTTGACATGGCCAACGACAAGAAACTGAAGCTCCTCATCGTTGAGGCGCGCTTTTACGACGACCTCGCAGATGCGCTGCTAGACGGCGCCAAGGCTGCTCTGGACGCCGCCGGCGCTTCCTACGATGTGGTGACCGTTCCTGGCGCCCTCGAAATTCCGGCCGTGATCTCGTTTGCGCTCGACGCAGCCGATGACGAAGGCACCCAGTATGATGGTTATGTCGCGCTTGGCACCGTCATCCGTGGCGAAACCTATCACTTCGACATCGTCGCCAACGAATCTTGCCGTGCTTTGATGGACCTGTCGGTTGCGGAATCGATCTGCATCGGCAACGGTATCCTGACTGTCGAAAACGATGATCAGGCTTGGGCACGCGCCCGCCGCACCGAGGGCGACAAGGGTGGCTTTGCCGCGCGGGCAGCCCTCACCATGATCGCCTTGCGCGAAAAACTTGGAGCAGCACGCTCGTGACGTCTCCTGAAGATAACGGCCAACCGCCCGTCCGCCAGGCCAACAAACGCGGTGCCGCCCGTCTGGCTGCCGTGCAGGCGCTCTACCAGATGGACGTCGCCGGCAGCGGCCTGCTCGAAATCACCGCCGAATACGAGGCGTTCCGCCTTGGCAAGGAAGTCGACGGCGCGCTCTACCGCGAGGCCGACGCCCAGTGGTTCCGGGCTATCCTCGCCGGTGTGGTCGAAAACCAGAAGATCGTCGACCCGGTCATCCGCCAGGCTTTGACCGAAGACTGGCCGCTGTCGCGGCTCGATTCGACGCTGCGCGCCATCCTGCGTGCCGGTGTCTTCGAACTGATGAAGCGCCAGGACGTTCCTGTGGCCGTGATCGTGTCGGAATATGTCGACATCGCCAAGGCCTTCTATGCAGACGACGAGCCCAAGCTCGTCAATGCCGTGCTTGATCGCGTTTCCCGAAAGCTGCGCGGCGAGGGTAAGGGCAAGGACGCATTATGACCGGTGGCGAACGCGACGCGCGGCGAACTGCTTACATTCTCGCCGCATCGCAAGCCATCATAGGCTCTGCCGCCCCGATTGCCTTTTCGCTTGGTGGCCTGGCGGGCTACTATCTCCTTGGACCCGACAAGTCGCTGGCAACCGCCCCGATCACCGGTTTCAGCGTTGGTCTGGCACTTGGCGCACTTCCGGCGGCTGCGATCATTCGCAGCCTCGGCCAGCGTCACGGCTTCATGTTCGGCACCGCCGTCACCGCAGCCGGTGGCGCCCTCGCAACGTTGGGCCTCTTCCGTTCGGAATTCTGGCTTTTTGTCTTCGGCCTGCTGATGCTTGGCGTCGGCAGTGCGTTCGTCCAGCAGTTCCGCTTTGCGGCCGCCGACAACGCGCCGCCCCAGTTCAAGGCCAATGCGATCTCGTTCGTGCTCGCTGGCGGCATCATCACCGCCATTCTTGGTCCGCAGATCGTCATCTTCACGCGCGAACTGTTCGCGCCCGTCATGTTCGCCGGCTCTTTTGCCGCGATCATTGGCCTTGCGGCGGTTGGCGCCGTCATCCTGTCGTTCCTGAAGGTGAAGGGCGCAACGGAAGCGCACGACGCGATCTCGCAGGCCGATGCGCGCCCGCTGCTCGAAATCGTTACCCAGCCGCGCTTTGCCGCGGCTCTCGTCTGCGCCGTCGGCAGCTATGCCGTGATGACCTTCGTCATGACCGGTGCGCCGCTCGCCATGGTCGGCTGCGGGTTTTCACCCGACGAGGCGACGCTCGGCATCTCCTGGCACGTCATGGCGATGTTTGGCCCAAGCTTCTTCACCGGCCGCCTGATCCAGCGTTTCGGCGCCGAGCGCATCGTGGCGCTGGGCCTGTTCCTGCTGATCGTTTGCGCCATCGTGGCGTTGTCGGGCATCGCGTTGTGGCAATTCTGGACATCGCTTATCCTGCTCGGCCTTGGCTGGAACTTCGGCTTCATCGGCGCAACCGCCATCGTCTCGACCGCTTATCGCCCATCGGAAAAAGGCAAGGTCCAGGGCTTCCACGACTTCGTCCTGTTCAGCATCGTCGCTTTGGCCTCGCTGATGTCCGGTGCTGTCTACAACGCTTATGGCTGGGAGATGCTGGCCTGGATCGTCTTCCCTGTCTGCRCCGTCTGCCTGGCGGCGCTTGTGGCTCTGTCGCTGACGCGTCAGCGTCAAACCGCCTGACAGGAGGATGTCGGCAGTCACGGCTGCCGATTTCTTCGAACTACAAAAAAATATTGCGCAGCCCCTGCGCATTGTGAAACCGTATGCCCCGACGGAAGCTGGCCGCCATGCTCATATGCGCCACCGAATTCCGGGAACGAGAAGGGGCTTCATTATGCGTCAAACCAGTACAATCGCCGCTGCGATCATCGCGCTCGGCCTCGCCACCAGCGCGGCGAACGCGCAGGTGGTGGTGTCTTCCAAGATCGACACCGAAGGTGGCGTGCTCGGCAACATCATCAAGGCCGTGCTCGATGCCAACAACATCGCCACCACCGATCGCATCCAGCTTGGAGCGACGCCCGTCGTGCGCAAGGCGATTACCGCCGGCGAAATCGACATTTATCCCGAATATACCGGCAATGCCGGCTTCTTCTTCGAAAAGGCCGATGACCCGGTCTGGAAGGATGCCGCCAAGGGTTTCGAGACGGCCAAGAAGCTCGACTATGACGCCAACAAGATCGTCTGGCTGTCGCCGTCGCCGGCCAACAACACTTGGGCGATCGCGCTGCGCAAGGATGTGGCCGAGACCAACAAGCTCGCCACCCTCAGCGATTTCGGCAAATACGTCGCTGGCGGCGGCGCTGTCGTGCTCGCGGCCTCGTCCGAGTTCGTCAACTCGGCGGCAGCCCTTCCGGCCTTTCAGACCACCTATGGCTTCACCCTCAAGCCGGAACAGCTGATCACCCTTTCGGGCGGCGACACGGCTGCCACCATCGGTGCTGCCGCCAACCAGACCAACGGCGCCAATGCCGCCATGGTCTATGGCACGGACGGTGGCATCGCGCCTTCGGGCCTGGTTGTTCTCAGCGACGACAAGGGCGTGCAGCCGGTCTACCAGCCGGCCCCGATCATCCGCGAAGCTGTCCTCAAGCAGCATCCGGAGATCGAAACCCTTCTCAAGCCGGTGTTCGAAAAGCTCGATCTGGTCACGCTGCAGGAACTCAACGGCCGCGTTCAGGTCGGCGGTGAGCCGGCCAAGGCCGTTGCCGAAGATTTCCTGAAGAAGAACGGCTTTCTGAAGTAAGCTTCCATTGGCGCGCCTCCTATGGGCGCGCCGACGGAACCGGGGACGCATCGCAGTCGTGGGCATCAGGTTCGACAAGCTTGGCGTGGTGATTGCCGCAATCACCGCCTATGGTGCTGTTGTGGCGCCATTCGCCACTTTTCGCGCCAACCGCATTGTAGCAGGTGAACCGCGCTCGATTATCGAGGCCTTGCCGTCACCCGTGGGGGCGGCCCTTCTGGCGATGCTGATGGCAGTAGGGCTTGTCGCGCTCTTCAAGACACCGCTGGCTGCGCGCCTGGGTGCGAGTGTCTTGGCGCTTGTGTCGCTTGCGCTGCTGATCGGCGTCGCCGGCAGTCACTTGACGCCGGAGGGCAATACGTT
>NZ_JBFUKO010000525.1:0-3863 GCF_056400805.1 Aminobacter sp. P4_H6_2 | reverse complement strand
ATTGCGCGTCATGGCCAAGCACATGCCAGGCGAGAAAAAGCTGCGACATTCGACGGTGAGGAGATCTACTCACTTCATCTGACATCAGCATAGCGCTGCGTGCGGTGGTCATGTGCTGCTAAAAGGCCATCTGGGCTGGAACAAAAATGGCAGCACCACGCTTATCCGACGACGAAACGTCGGGAGGCACCATGCCCAAATATCGATTTGAATTTCTTCACGAGACCGATGCAGAGCCCGTGGTACTTGACTTGGCGAACATAGAGGCAGCCAAAGCACAAGCAAGACAAGCTATGGCAGACAACGTGATGGATCACGTCACAAAACGGCACGATCCCAGCAAGCTCGCCACCCGAATATTTGACGAAGCCGGGTACGTGATCGCGACCGTCGACTTTCAGTCGGTCTTCTCTGACAGCGAAAATGAAGAACCACCAACCGAGGATCCCTCGGTGAAGAGATCAGGCTAGGCACAAAGGGAGGAAGCTGCCGTTCCGCTTCGGCCCTAGATGAGCCGCGGAAAATCATTTCCCGCGTTGGAAGCAGATGTGCCAAGGTCTACAGCGTCTATGGGGTGGCAACATGTCCGGCCGCTTTCCGTGGACGAGTGATACAAACTGACGTTCGGTCAGCCGAAGCGACCGACAGCTTTGCGCCGACATCTTGGTCGTTCGCCCCACCAGTTCGCGATCTTGATCGCTGCTGGTCCGCTACGGAAGGTCAATGACATTGTAGAAGGAACGCGAATGCCCGCGTGCCCCTAGACAATATCTCGGAAATCATCCACCGCCCCGGCCTGCGATTGTTCGGGCTCGAATAAAACCGCACGGATCGCAGTCGAGGAAGATCGGCTTTACGGCTAGAGTTCGAAGAATCCTGGGCCGACGACGGAGGGCTCAATCACATGAATCTGCAGCCTTAAGCGCTTCCTCGCGGTATGCTTTGTCTAACATGGCGATCCGTTGAACAGACGCATAGAACCGTGAATGGTCACTTGAACACACGTCGAACAAGCGGAGAAACGCCGGAACCCGATCGGCGTAAACGGAGGTCGCTGCGAGCGTCGCGTTGTTAATCGGGGCATCGAACCAGGCATCGTATCCCCGGTAGCCACCCCAGTTCCCGTCGCGGATCTGCCGGTGGCGCATCCGCATCCGTTCGATCGCGGCAGCTTTAGCCGCCCGCTTCTGCTCCGAGGTGCCGTCGCCGTCGTAGACATGACCTAACTCGCCCCGGGTTTGCGACACCAGTGCAAGAAATTCAGCCCGGCGTTTCCGGTCAAGTTCGTAACGGCGCAAACCGGCAGGATCGCCAGCCGCGCGGAGCCATTTCCTCACGCCGGTCGTTTCGACGGCGACTGCAAAAGCTTCGTTGAATGCGGAATCGTCATGCACATAGACGCGCTGGTGGGCCAGCTCATGAAACACCAGCCCCGCGAGATACGTTTCATTTTGGTTGAGCATCGTGTTTAGCAGCGGGTCACTTGACCAGCCCAGGGTGGAATACGCGGTGATGCCCGTAACATAAACATCCAGCCCCTGTCGTTGAAGTTCCTCGGCAGTTTCAGTCGCGGACTTTTTGGAAAAATATCCCCGGTAGGGAACGCAGCCGAAAACCGGAAAGCACCATATTCGTGGCGTCAGCGAGAATTCCGGCGCGGCGAACACGGCCCATGTCACAGCGTCCCGACCGATATCGACATAGGTGCGGTAGCTGTTGTTGTCGGGCAACGCCAGTGCGTCCGTCGCAAACTGCCGTACAGCGCTCGCCGATGACATTCGGGCCCGTAACGCCTCTGGGGTCGAAGGATCGTCGATCAATTTGCCGACATCCTGGCGCGCCGTCATGATCTGTACGTGACCGTTCAAGGATTGCGCGTAGTAGGAAATACCGGTGCAACCGCCCAGGCCGGACACCGTGACCATCGCAGCAAGCAATCGAAAAAATGAACGCGTCGACGATTTGCTCATTGCACTGCTCACACATCCCAACAGGCCAGATGCCGCGATTGCCCCCGCGCGGTCTCACATCAGTTGATCCAGGTCCGGGATAGGCGGTGTAGGCTAGACCTTCATTCCTCGGCAAGATTGGCACAGTGCGGTGATCCGCGTTGTATTCCCGGAAGTGCGATCCAAGCCGGGCTCGGAGGCATGCGGAC
Source organism: Aminobacter sp. P4_H6_2 (assembly GCF_056400805.1). NCBI lineage: Bacteria > Pseudomonadati > Pseudomonadota > Alphaproteobacteria > Hyphomicrobiales > Phyllobacteriaceae > Aminobacter > Aminobacter sp. P4_H6_2. The sequence goes on along the minus strand of NZ_JBFUKO010000525.1, from coordinate 1,705 downwards.
TGTCCGTCTAGGCCGCCTTTCTCCCAGCCATTGGGACGTTTGCATCAATCTACGCAGCTCCGTTAGCAATTTACGACCCATCGCGATGCCGGCGGCGATACAGTCGCTCGGGGGTGCCGGAAGCGGATCGGCGGTTTTCGGCTACGTTATTCACGATGGCTGACGTTCAGAGATTGCCGCACGTAATGCTGTCGGCGGCTATCGGAAAAGATGTCTTTTGCTGGACATATCGCCTTCGTGAGGCAAACTGCTGCCTCGGGGCAAGGAGGAGACATGAGAGCACGAACAGCAACTGTAGGAGATCTCGAGGTAGTCTTCCACGACCTGTCCACGCGAATGTCAGAAGAATATGCCGCCGCAGGCAAAGATGCGAAATCCGCCCACGACAACCTGATGATGAATCTGAAGGAAGGGCGTGCGCACGCGCTGGTCGAAGGAGACCGCACAGTGGCAATCATCGCCTGGCATGAACATTCGGATGCCGCGGAAACGTTGTTTGCTGCCCATGATGAGTTCTTCACGGCTGCGACAGTGCGCTTTTGCAAGCGGCACATCCGCAGGATTCAACAGCTTGCTGGCAACGTCCCAATCCAGTCGCGGGGCTGGCAAGATCGCCCAGATGTGGCTCGGTGGTTCGGTATCATCGGCTACGTCGCACGCGACCGACAGGACGGCTTTACTCTCTACGAGTTGCCGCCAGCACCGCCTGGCTAAGGCACGGGACGTGACCGCACCCAGAGGTCTCGCGAAACACACGGCCAAGCAAGGCATGATCAGACGCTGATTGACTAGCAAATCGCGGTGTCACTGCTTCGTCCCGTGGGGACTCGTCTGGGAATCGACCCAAGTGCAGGGCCTGCGCGATACTCGCCAACGGCCCCGCTGCGGTCAATATAGCCCGAGGGAACCGACCTGGAGAATTTCGCGCGGCAGCCCTCCCCCTTGGAACAGCAAAGAAACAGCTGGGCTTGAAAATCCGGTTCGCCTTAAAAGTAAGGCCTGCCGGGAGGTCTCCGGCAGGCCCCATGCTGAAGCGCGGTGCTAGAGGGGTCGCACACACACGCTTCCGTTATAAACGCTAGCCAAACAACGGTGGTTCCGCAGAAAGGGACGAAGGTTCAACCTGCCCTGCGCGGACAGGCCCACTTCAGATGCGGCCGTTCCACAGACTTCGAAAGACCTCCGCCTCGGGATTGGCACCAGATGCCGTAGCCGCCCAAACGACGCAGGTTGTTCCCTGTTGCGCGTAGACAGCGATCCGACTTCCTGGACCACTTCAACTGTGTCCGATGGGATGGCCGAGCGGGTTCGTTGCCCACAACATCAGTCCCATTCCGTATGCAGAATCGGGATGAAGCTCCGAGCGAAATTGGGGAGCGGTTTAGGTTCGAGCATTCTGGAGAGCGAGTCGGGTCTAACAAGATCGCCTGACAATAAGCGGCGAAGAAGACGGGCCGCGTCTATCGCCGTACCCACGACCAGTCCGTGGTAGACCCAACCCGGATGGTAACCGACCACATCGCCCATGTGAACATCTGCCAAATCAGCCGGAGTGATGGCGAGCCTGGCTGAGGCAAGCTCGGCGGGAATGAAGACGAGCTCGGCAAGAGCATCGGTTAGGGACAGCTCCGATGCTTTCTTGATCAATCTGGCGACCTCTAGGTAGCCGATATTTGAATAGGCCCAACCGTGACCTGGTTCATAT
>NZ_JBFUKO010000524.1:0-3863 GCF_056400805.1 Aminobacter sp. P4_H6_2 | reverse complement strand
GGGATCATAGTCTTGGATCACACCATTCCTGGTGCTCGCTTCCTTACCCAGCAGCTGCTGATCAGCCTATTGCGAGGCAGGAAGTCGGCAACTCGGCGGCTGAAAAGGAAAGTCAGCTGTCGATCTGGGGCTCCTTCAACGGAGAGTTCCGAAATCCTGGAACGTCAAAATCCTAGTGATCCGTCGATTCGCCACGATGTTGTATTCTTCGGGCTATTCCGATCGCCAAAAGGTCTTGGCCAGATCGCCCGCTCACGCCTTGCCGCACTGCAGACCACAGAATTGCGTCCAGCACATTTAAATATAGAAGGCGTGGATGATTATCTTCCGCCGTTAGACAACGAAGATATCAGAAATTCAGATGAAATAGATGGCAAGGCAATATTGTTTGCTAACCCAGATATTTATTCGTCATTGGATATGTACACCAAACAGCGTTTTTGGCGTTCGAAATATCGAGTTGGTGAGTGGTATTGGGAGTTGCCTTCGCTGCCCGCGCCGTGGCGAGACGAAGCGTCGAAATTGAGCGAAATCTGGGTAGCTTCCGAGTTCACGCGACAGTCTGTTGCTGCGGCTCACACCAATGTAAGGATAGTTGCGCCAGCCCTCTCGGTTCGCCTGATCGACAAGCTCGATGCCAGGCGCCGCCTGGGGCTCCCAGAAGAATCGTTCACAGTCCTCACGATGTTCGATCTTGCATCTTATGCTGAGCGAAAGAACCCATTGGGTGCGGTCAAGGCTTTTATGGACGCCTTTCCGTCCTCTCATTCAGGGCAGCCGACCACGCTTGTTATCAAGACGCACTCGTCGACCGCCGACAATGCTGCCGCGCGTGAAATTCGCCGGCTTGCGGCGCTGGACGCGCGTTTAGTCGTTATGGATAGCAGAATAGACCAAGGCGCTATCGACTTTGTTCAAAGCGCGTGTGACGTCTTTATCTCACCCCATCGCAGTGAAGGTTTTGGCTTGATTCTCGCCGAATGTATGGCCCGCGGAAAGCCTGTCATTGCGACTGGCTACTCCGGTAATCTCGAATTCATGTCCGCCGAGAACAGCTTTTTGTCGCCTTTTAGCCTAGTGGATGTGCCGCCTGGCGCGTATCCGCACGGCGAAAACCAGGTGTGGGCCGAGCCGGATCTTGACTATTTTGTTGATAGCCTGCGGTTAATCTACGACAAACCGGGGCTCGCTAAGCAACGAGCATCGCTCGCGAGGGAAAACATCGAAAGTCGCTTTTCTCCTGACGTAGTCGGCCGGGCCATGGCGAAAGCGATATCGGAAATGGGCAGCTAGGCTCCTCGATCGATATCGAGGTCGTCTATGCGACCAGCTGTCGAGCACATCAAATACGCATCGTGCCGGGCGACGCTCGCTCGGCCCTCTCATCGCAGATATTGTCGAGATAATGGGCCTTGAATGCCGGGGAGGTCGAGCTCTGCCTTAAGAATAGCCACCAGGTCGCGCTTCGCCACGATCAAGATCACCCGAATACGCGACGACACCTGCCTCCATGTCGAAGAATGTGGGCGACACGCGAATGAAAAGCATATTCCGGGATAAGTCGGCCCGCGAGCATGATGCGATCGGTACGAAAAAAGCTCCGCAGGGGCGCATTGGCGTTGGACCGTCCTAAAGCAGTTGTCGATTTCGTGGGAAGTTTATTTCCAGAGTCTAGAGGCGATGTCGTTCCGATGATGCCTTCCACGTCATGACCGGCTGAACAGATGGAATCGCAGCTGCCCGCCAGCCTACGTGAACGGCAGGTAGCCCACGTTTCTAATAGCAGGCGGCCCGGATTTGGAACGTTGGCGATCCTCACGCCCGAGCGAGCGGTGCTTACTTTGGCATTGCCTTCGGCATCGACTAGACAGATACAGGGCCAACGTTGCCAATCGCGGCGGGGAAAGGAGATTGCGCCCAGGCGCAATCGGGCAAGGATATTCACGATGAGACTACCGCTGGGATGCGTCGTTCGCGACCTGACGACACATAGCGATGAACGTGGCGACCTGACGGAGATCTTCCGACAGCAATGGGATAGCGGGATCGAGCCCGTGCAATGGAACTTCGTACGTAGCCAGGCCAATGTACTGCGTGGCGTGCATGTCCATGTCGTCCACTCGGACTACCTTGTCTGCCTGGAAGGCACGTTGGTACTTGGGCTTGCGGATATCCGACCGGAATCACCAACCCATGGCATGGCAACGACGGTTACGCTCAAGGGATCCAAGATGCAGGCAGCGCTCATCCCGCAAGGTGTCGCGCACGGCTTCCATTTTCCAGAGCCTTCCAGCCTGTGCTATTCGGTGTCGCACTACTGGAACACGGTGGACGAGATCGGTTGCCGCTGGGATGACCCCGCGCTCGGCCTTGATTGGCAGGTTCGCGATCCCGCACTGTCCCCACGCGATACGAGCGCTGGCAGTGCTGATGAGATGACGCAGCAATACCTTGCGGTGCGCGAGCAGCTGAGAGCTCGACATGACTGACGTGCCGCATGTCGGGCTGGTCGGCTGTGGTCGCTGGGGCAAGCTGATTCTGAGCGACCTGAAAGCGCTGGGCGCACGGGTTACGTGCGTGGCACCTGGTGAGAAATCGCGTGCCAACGCCGAAGCCAACGGCGCCGACGAGATCGTCTCGAGCCTGGCCGAACTTCCCGAGGTCGAAGGGGCTGTCGTCGCTACGCCAAGCGACAACCATGGCGAGGTTCTGCTCAGCCTCTTGCCGCGCAACATTCCCCTGTTCGTCGAAAAGCCGCTGACATCCGACCTGGCGACGGCACAGCTGCTCGCCGAGACGGCGCCGAATCATATCTTCGTCATGGACAAATGGCGCTACCACGCAGGCATCGAGCGCATCGCGCAATATGCAAGAAGCGGCGAAATCGGCGACGTAGTGGGATTGAGACTCTACCGGCTCGGCTGGTCGATGACCCATAACGAGGTCGATCCGATCTGGAACCTGTTGCCGCACGACCTGTCGATCTGCCTGCATGTTTTGGGCGACGTGCCGCCAGTCGAAACGGCATTCGCCGACGGGCTTGGTCCGGCTTCCAGCGGTCTTGTGGCCTTGCTTGGCCGAACTGGCGGACCGCGCGTGGTCATCGAAACCTCGGCCCATCATCCGGTCAATCGCCGTTCGGTGATCCTGGCCTGTAGTGGCGGCACGGTGACGCTGAACGGAAGCCTCGACGACCACCTAATCCTCCGGCAGGGGAGCCCGGACAATCTCAGCGCGCCAGAGATCAAGGTACCGTTCGAAAACGACATGCCGCTAAAGGCCGAACTTGCGGTGTTTCTGCGCCATCTGCGCGGTGGGCCAGCGCCTATGAGTTCGGTTGCCGAAGGTGCATTGATCGTTGAGCGTGTCTGCGACATCCGGCGCAAAGCAGGGCTTCCGGCGTGAGACGGAAGCCAGCCGCGACCATCCTGATGCCGACGCACGACCATGCGCATCTGATAGGCTATTCGCTGCGGTGCATCCAGGAGCAGACATGCTCCAACTTCGAACTGTTTGTGGTGGGCGACGGCGCATCGGCGGAAACGCGCGACGTCGTAGAGTCCTTTGCGCGAAAAGATCGGCGCATCCGCTATTTCGATTTCCCGAAGGGACAGCGCCACGGTGAGGCACACAGGCATGTCGCTTTGCAAGAAGCGCGTGGCGATATCGTCGCGTATTGCGGCGACGATGATCTTTGGCTGCGCAACCACCTCGCCAGCCTGGCCACGCTGCTCAAGGAATGTGACTTCGGGCACATGGTGCAGATCAATGTGCATGGCCAAAACGAGTTCGTCGTTTACGGCGGAAGCTTTGCTGAACCCGACTGCTGGCGTAAAGTGCGAGATGGCGAGGCCGCGTTCTTC
>NZ_JBFUKO010000523.1:0-3877 GCF_056400805.1 Aminobacter sp. P4_H6_2 | reverse complement strand
CAGCTACAATGGCACCGGTCGCTCGCCGGCAGCATTGTCGGTGGAGGCGGTGGAGAATCTGCCAAACCAGCGCATCCCGGAGCGGCACGGCCTGTCCGTCACCGTGCCGGGCGCGGTGCGGGGCTGGTTCGACCTGCACGCCCGCTTCGGCCGCCTGCCGTTTGCCCAATTGATGGCTCCGGCAATCGCACTTGCCGAGCATGGCTTTGCCGTCCTGCCGATCACCGCGCGCGAATGGGCGGTGTTCGAGCCGGTGATCAAGCTCGATCCCGCCAGCGCAAAACTCTACCGTGCCGGCAGCACGCCACGCGCTGGCGAGCGTTTCGCCAATCCAGAGCTTGCGGCGGTGTTGCGAGCGATCGCCGCCGACGGCCCTGAGTCCTTTTATCTCGGCGCCCCGGCCCGCCAGGCAGCGGCGGCGAACCAGGCCAAGCGCGGGTTGCTGTCGGTGGAGGACTTCGCCAGCCATCGCGGCGACTTCGTCCTGCCGCTCGAACGAAAGTTCCGTGGCCTGACGGTGCTCGAATGCCCGCCCAACACCCATGGTGTGGCCGTGCTCGACGCGCTGGAGGAACTCGATTCCTCGCCACTCGACTGCGACGATTCCGCAACCACGCTTGCCATGGTCGAAGCCGTAGGACGCGCCATGGCAAAGGCCAAGAAAACCGTTGCCGATGCCGCCGGCAACACGGTTTGCACCGTGGTCGTCGACAATGATGGTCTGGCGGTGACGCTGATGAGCAGCATCTTCAAGCGCTTCGGCTCCGGCATCGCCGTTCCCGGCGCCGGCTTCGTGCTGCAGAACCGCGGCCACGGCTTTTCCGAACCCGGCCACATCAACGGACCGGGACCGTCGAAGCGACCCTATCACACGGTGATCCCGGCGGCAGCCTTGAAGAGCGGCCGGTTCCATGCCGGCTTCGGCGTCGTAGGCGGCGCGATGCAGCCGCAGGGCCATGTCCAGATGATGGTCCGCCTCGCCGCCTGGGGCGAGCAGTTGCAGCCGGCCATTGACGCGCCGCGCTGGCGGCTGGAGGGCGACAAGGCGCTGGCGATCGAGCCGGGCACATCAGATGCCATCGTCAGGACGCTGCGCGATGCCGGTTACAGCGACCCTGAAGGCGCTGGCGAACTGGCCGGCCGAAGCGATTTCGGCGGCGCGCAGTTCGTTCTGCGCGCCGAAGACGGCAGCCTGCTCGGCGGCTCGGACAAGCGCAAGGACGGCGTGGCACTAGGCGCTTAAGCCGAGCGCATGCAAACATCATTCTCAACAGCCTCGGGGACAAAGACTTGACCACATCATTCGATCGCATCGTGCTCATCACCGGTGCCGGCAGCGGCATCGGCGCCGAAACCGCCCGCCGGCTCGCGGCGCTGGGCATCGGGCTCGTGTTGCACACGCGCAAGAACGCCGAAGGGCTGAAGAGCGTCGCCGAAACCTGCCAGGCATCGGGGGCCGCGACCGAGATCGTGCTCGGCGATCTCGCCGATCCTGATGTGCCCACGGCGATGGTCGCTGCCGCCCGCGCCCGCTTCGGCCGCGTCGACCAGATCGTTTCCAACGCTGCCCAGGCGACACGCTCGACGCTCAGTGAGGTCAGGCCGGAAGATCTCACCCAGGCTTTCGAGACGATGCCAACCGCACTGCTGCGTCTCGTCAATGCGGCGATGGCCGACCTCGTCGCCTCGGACTGCGGGCGCGTGGTGGTGGTGAGTTCCTTCGTCGCCCACATCTTCGGCACTGCCGACATCCATTTTCCGGCGACGTCGGCGGCCAAGGGCGCACTCGAGGCGCTGGCGAAATCGATGGCCGTGCAACTCGCGCCCAAAGGCGTGACCGTCAACTCAGTCGTTCCGGGCTTCACCCGCAAGGACCCGACCGGCCATTTCGCGGCGACGACCTCGGCACTCGAAAAGGCCATTGCGGTCACGCCGACAGGCCGGCTGACCGAACCGGCCGACGTGGCGGCGGCGATCCTGTTCCTGTTGTCGCGCGAGGCCAGGCAGATCACCGGCCAGTCGCTGCATGTCGACGGCGGGCTGACGCTGCCGTGACGGCGCTCCGCCGCCCGGAGCAATTCCAGGAAAAGTGTGAAGCGGTTTTCCGACCGGAATTGCGCAAAAACAAGAAAATAGAGAGATTCCGCATTTCGAAGAAAAGCGGAAACGCTCTAGCCGCCGAAACGCGAAGGCGCGAAGGCGGCAATCGGCACCGGTGGGCGCTCGCCCTGCATCAGGCTGGCGACGATCGCGCCTGTCATCGGCCCGTTGGCGAAACCGATATGGCCATGGCCAAAAGCAAAGATCAGCCTGGGATGGCGGGCGGCGCGGCCGATGACCGGCAGTCCATCCGGCGTCGATGGCCTACTGCCGAGCCAGGTCTTGTGGTCGACCGGCGTGGTGAAGCCGAGCGTCTGGCGCGCGTCGGGCTCGACGCCGTCGATCTGTGCATGATTTGCAGGATCGTCCGGCCGCGCCAGCTCGACGCCGGTGAGCAGGCGCACATTGCCGTTCATCGGAGACAGCACGTAACCGCCAGCGGCATCATAGACTGGACGGCGCAGTTCGACGCCATCGGCCAGGGCGAAATGGCGGTGGTAGCCGCGCTCGGCCGCAAGCGGGAAACGGTAGCCGAGTGTCCGGGCAAGCATCGCCGAACGGGCGCCGGCGGCGAGCACGACATGGCGGGCTTCGATGCGGCGACCGGCCACCATGACCGCCATGGTCTCGCCGCCATTGAGAATGACCTCGGCCTTGCCAGCTATCAGGACAGCCCCCCGCGCTTCGGCCGCCTGCCGGCAGAGCTCGACCAGCTCGCCGGGGCTTTCGACGGAACCGGTGTCGGGAAAGAAGATGCCATTGCTGAAGCGGTGAGCGAGATGCGGTTCGAGCTGACGGATCTCGTCTTCGCCAAGGCAATCGATGCGGACGCCGTTCTCTTTCAGAACCGCCCRCTCCAGCGCGCTGCCGGCGAAGGCCTCGGTGCTACGGTAGAGCCTGAGCCAGCCATTGCGCTTGATCAGATGGCGGCCCCCGACAAGATCAGCCAGCACGACGTGACGGTCGAACGCCTCGGCGACCATCGGGTTGATCGCCACCGCCGCGCGGCGCCAGGCCCCCTCCTCGGCAGCGATCAGGAAGCGCACCAGCCAGGGCACGAGGTGTGGCAGCGACCGCAAGCGGGCGCGTACAGCAATGTCGCGGCCGAACGCATAACGCGGCAGGCGCGACCGGATGCCGGGTGCGGCCATCGGGAAGATGGAGCCGCGGCTGAGCACGCCGGCATTGCCAAAAGACGCGCGGGCCTCGGCCACATCAGGGTCGATCACCGCGACGGACAGGCCGCGCGTTTGCGCTTCGAGCGCCACCGACAGCCCGACGATGCCGCCGCCGACAATGACCACGTCGAACGGCTTTTCATTCTGCTTCACGCTGCCCACCCGATCCCTGATCGGCCCCAATCCCGACCGGTGCCAACAATGCATAACAGACGTATACTGATCAATTCCAATCTCTCAGCCCCGGACAAAACATGCGCGACGTGACCCCGCCTGCGCCCGACCTTCGCGAGATCGTGCTGCCGCCCGAGGCAAGCGCTGCCGAAGCTGCTGATTTCGCGCGTGGCGTTTCAGTCCTCGAACGGCTGGCCAGGCGCGTCGCCGAACTGGCCCGCGTGCAGGACCGGGAGAACAAGCCGTGAGCAGACTGGAGCAGCTTTCCATCGCGGAACTCGCTACCGCCGTGACCAGCCGCGAGATCGCCGCCGTCGAGGTGACGGGCTACTTCCTCGACCGCATCGCACGTTTCGACGGCGAACTTTCGGGCTACATCCATGTCGCCGACGAGGCGGCGCTGGCGCAGGCACAACGTCTCGACG
>NZ_JBFUKO010000522.1:0-3888 GCF_056400805.1 Aminobacter sp. P4_H6_2 | reverse complement strand
CGCTGGCTCCGATCGGCTATCGCATTGTCGCGGCCGAGCAGCGGGGATCGAAGACCAGAAAAAGCTGGAGATCGACCCGCTGCACGCCGACACGGTGCGGCTGATCTATCGGCTGTTCCTCGAAGGCGACGGCAACACCGGCCCGCTCGGCGTCAAGGCGATCACCTGCAATCTCAACGAACGCCGCTTCTTCACCCGCGACGGTGGACGCTGGGGCCTCGCGCAAATCCACGCGATCCTGACCCGCACGACTTATATCGGAGAGCACAGGTTCAATACGCGCTCGCACAAAAACCGGGAAAGGAAGCCGGAGAGCGAAGTTTCAATCATGGCCGTTCCGCCCCTGATTGACCGCGAAATCTTCGATGCGGTGCAGGCCCGTCTGAAATCACGCAATCCCATGGTGACGCCCGCGCGTATCACCAGCGGCCCAACGCTCCTGACCGGCATCTGCTTCTGCGCCAAGTGCGGCGGCGCGATGACACTCCGCACCGGCAGGGGCAGCGCGGGCGGAACCTATCGCTACTACACCTGCTCGACGAAGGCGCGGCAGGGCAAGACCGGCTGTGCCGGCCGCACGATCCCGATGGACAAGTTGGACGATCTGGTCGCGAACCATCTCCAAGATAGGCTCCTTCAGCCCAAGCGACTGGAAACGGTCCTCACCAGTCTCCTCGACCGTCGCGAGGAGCGGACCGAGCGCCGTCGCGAACATCTCGCCGAACTCAACCGGCGAATCACGGAGACGGACCAGCGGCTCAATCGACTTTACGACGCCATCGAAGCGGGTCTCGCTGATCTGAACGATTCGGTACTTAAAGAGCGTATGGCTGGCCTCAAGGCGATTCCGGATCAGGCCACGACTGACGCCGAGCGCGCCCAGGCCATGCTGGACAGCACTGGCAATCAGGCGGTCACGCCGGATATGATCGAGGGTTTCGCCAATGTTGCTCGCGAAAGGCTGCGGCTTGAGGGAGGCGGCTATCGGCGGGATCACCTGCGCGCGCTGGCGCAGCGCGTCGAGGTCGCGGATACCGAAGTCCGCATCATGGGATCGAAATCGGAACTGTTGCGAACGCTCGTGGCCACTTCAAGCGTGAAATCGGCGGTTTCTGGCGTTCATAGTTCTGTACTGAAATGGCGCACCCGACAGGATTCGAACCTCTCTTAACTATCGAGATAACTGTATGACAGCGCGTCCGCTTTTGGGAGTTCTCAGTTCAGGTTTGAGCGACCGAGATTGGGCGCAAAGCTGCCGAAGCTGTCGAAGGTCGTTGATCAGGCGAAGGGCAGCTTTCCCGAAATAGCCGCCCGAAACCTGCCAGTCCGTTTCCCACCCCGAATCCGACGCTGCGTGGCGACTGGTGACCTTTGGCAGCAAACTCATGTTGGTCATTCGGAAGTAGATTGCAAAATCCCTAGAGCTGCCTTTCGTCGCGAGGCATCGGCGAGGACAGCAATGGTAGTCCATCAGGCAATGCGGCGCATAACCCACATTATGGAGTGAGCGAGTTTGATCCTAAGTGGCCCGCCTTTCGCGTAGTAGAAGTGCCGGCACGCCTCCAGACCAACACGCTGAGCGTCAGCATCAAGATATCGGCCATTGGAGCGGCGACCCACACACCGGTCTCACCCCAAATGTGGGGCAAGGCAAAGGTCAGTGGAATTGCGAACAGATATGCCCGCCCCAGCGAGAGGATGGCGGCTTGCCGCGCCCTGCCTATGGCTTGCGCATAGCTGGCGGCCATCATTACCGGGCCGAAAGCGAAATACGCTGCAAGGTACAGCGGAACAATGCGTGCCACCTCCAGCCCAACAAGGGCATCGCGCACAAAAAGTCCGCCCAGCCAGTCGCGTCCACCAATCAGCAGCAGTTGCACTAGCAGGCCATAAACGACGCTCACGCCAAGCGAAAAGTAAAGCGTCTGCTTTGCCCGTTCATCCTGTCCAGCACCTACCGTATTGCCGACAATTGCCTGCAGGGCCAGGCTCATACCCATCAGCGGTAGGAAGGCAAATGTCATCAAGCGCATCACCACCCCGTACGCTGCGATAGTCATGTCGGACTGCGGCAGCTCCAGCCGTTGCAGGGCGTACAGCACCGCCGCCGCGATGAGCGAAATACCGATGAAATTGAGGCTACGCGGTGCTCCAAGAGTCAGCATTTCTCGCCATTCACGGTCGTATCTCAAACCGACCATCGGCAGAACTGCCCTGCCGCTCATGCGATAGACAACCACGATACCCAGCCCCAATACCTGCGCCAGGGCCGTACCCCAGGCTGATCCAGCCACTCCAAAATCAAACACTCCGATTAGCAATGCGTTGAACCCGATATTGGCCAGCGTCACCAACACGCCAGCCATAGCCATGAAGCCAACTCGACCCTCCATGCGCAGCGCGTCGGCGTGCACAGAGAGTAGAAACCCTGCCGGTGCGGTAGCAAATGAAATGGCAAGGAAGGTCCACCCCATCTCACCGAGGTGGACGTTACCGCCCGCCACCAAACTGACAATATGGGCACCCAGTCCAAAAAAAGTCAGCATTGCCAAAGCAGCGACAACAACGGCAAGCCCCTGTGCGGAAGCAAAGGTATTGATTGCCCCATCCATGTCTTGGGCACCTAGTCGGCGACCCAAAATGCTGGCCATGCCGATGCCGACCATAGTCGAGACAGCTACCAATAACATCGAGATTGGAAACACCAACGTCACCGCGCTCAGGGCATCAGCCCCCACGAATGCGCCTAGTAACATGGCATCGACGACGGTCAGCAGGCCACTTATCGTCGTCACGACGATGATTGGCAGGCAGGTTCGAATGAATACGGATCGGATCGATCCACGCAAGAATGAATTTTTCGGCTCAGCCGCCAACGACGTTTGGTCGCTCATCAAAAACTCCCGTCATGGGCAAGTAGGATGATTTTGATGGGGCTCGCATTGCCATCGCTCCAACTGCCCCAGGGGGAAATGGCGATCAGCTTGTCTAATGCAGGGGCTTAACCACTGGCGATAACGCCATGCGAGCGGCAGGTCACCYTGTGGACCTGGATGCGTGTTTATTTTCGGGTCGTTTTACTGTCAAGGAGCATAAATTGAGCTTGTGCATATTTGGCGGACACTGGTTAAGGTCGTTGGAGCCGTCCATTGCGGTGCAATGTGCGGTTCGCGGCATCGGATTAGATCCTTCTTTGCCGCCCGTGGGCCCAAAGCGGAACTTCCGCTTCCCGCCCAATAGAAGCTGTAGACCTTGGCACATCAGTTTCCAACGCGGGAAATGATTTTCCGCGGCTCATCTGGGGCCGGAAGCCGTCGGTCCGCTATCGGGGCGAGCTCGGCGGATAGCTGCCATTCGGCAACCGACCAACATCGGAATGACCGAAGTTAGGAAGTAACCTTCTCTTCGGCAAGCACGACGTAGGCGAGCCGGGGGCACACAGCATTATGCCTGCTCCGCCGGGCGCCCAGAAACATCACGCGCGGCTTCGTTCCGCGCGCAATGACCTCGATGTCCTTGCGCCCAACCTTAGCCAGTACTTCCGTGGCTTAGTGAGGGTCGGTTGTGCGTGGGCATCCACATATTCAGCGCTCAGCCGGCGTCGCTAGCCTGTCACTGACGAGCGTCGTCCAGTAGCGAACACCATGAATGATTGCGTTGTCGTTGAAATCGTAGGCGGGATTGTGAAGCCCGGCTGACTCGCCGTTGCCCAACCAGATGATCGCTCCTGGTCGCTTCTCGAGCATGTAGGAAAAGTCTTCCGCGCCCATCGTGCACTGACAGTTTCCGTCGACACTACCTGATCCGGCGACCGTGGCGGCAGCGGCTATTGCAGCTTGCGTCATCTCGGGGTTGTTGACCGTAACCGGGTAGCCCGGTCGCCAGTCG